>CAZMVE010000019.1:28726-35328 GCA_964569585.1 uncultured Bacteroidales bacterium
GACTTGTTTGATAAAAATTTCTCTCTGCCCAAATGATCTTCCTGATACTCCGAACAAACAAATTACCAGCAGGGCTAATCTAAATAATTTTATCATTTGACAATGTTTTACTGATTTCAATCGATACCTGATTAAATTTTAAACTACTATTCCATATTTTTGTTCTCCAGCCAAGTAAACTTAGTGTCATAAAGAATCAATCTGGCATGCTCCGAAACCCTCTGCGTGTCTGAACTGCTAAGTCGTACAATTTCTTTTGATATGTTTTCGATATAGTATTCCTTGGTAAGCCCTGTACATTTAGTATCACCGTTCCGCATATAGAACAATGCCTTAACCTGCCTTTTTTCATCGTAACTTTTAAGTGCTTCAACCAAGGCTTCTAATCGGGTCCATGAACTTCCATAAGTTATCCACCATTCTTTTGCATTCTTTATACTCAGCTTGTAAATCGTGTTCCGGAGTTCAGCTTCTGTACTAGTTTCAAGTATTTTTCTATTATTTGAATTATTATAGTAATCAGGAAAAGTAATTTTTATAAAAGGCATTAGCTCATATTTCGGTAAATGAAAACCGCTAAATCCAAAATTATTAAAACTTATCTCTTCAAGAAGCCAACCGGCACGAATTGAAACATTATCGATATCATAAGCTACAATCTGTCCGTATCCGAAAACTTTTTCAGCTCCGGGATATATTAATGAGCCGGTATTAGTCAGTTTAACTACTTCATTGCGATCCAATAGTTTAATGATCATTGGAATTGCTTGAGCTTCGTAATTTTCAAGCTTTTCCTTGGCTTCTTTTACTACTATCCAGTCGTTAGATGAAAAATTGCTGATAATTACACCCATTTCATCCTGTGTTCCGGAAAAGATTGTGGTACTTGCAAAGGCTGACAATAAAAACAAAAATTCAATTTTTCTCATGCTTTTTTTATTTAATACTGATAATTATAAAATTAATAAAATTTCGAATAATCCCAACCTTTCAGATCAACAGGTAATACCGTAAAAAATGAAAACACCGGTATAGCTAATTCCTTAAATGTCAGAATTACATTGAATTCAAATTATACTTAAAAATACAGTAGGATTTACTATTCATTAATTTTCATTTTATTATTATGGTTACTATCTTTATAGTGAAAAATATCTGAATGTCTTTAAAATGCGCAAATTACTATATTTATTCTCTGTCTTTTTAATACTAACATCGCTATCATGTCAGGCCAGTTATCGTGCTTCTGAGCGAAGAAGAAGAAAACAATGTGACTGCCCAAAGGAGACAAAAATCAAACAACGGAAAGCACACAGGTACAAATGATTTCTATGTTTTTCTAATTATTAATTAACACTTATTGAATATATTAGCAATCCGAAAAGTACACCTGAAATATTCACTTATGAAAACTCTGGGAATTATATTTATTCTATTTATGCTTATTGGGTGTAAAAATATCGACCCTAACGCAAATCAGAAACCTATTGAAATTTCTGATACGCTTGCATTCAAAACCACATTGCTACGAGTTGATGGAATGACATGTGAAGGCTGTGAAAATACAATTAAGAAAATGGTCGGGAAAATTGAAGGTGTTAAAGAGGTTAATGCTTCCTTTACCGATTCTTTAACTACAGTTGTGTTTGATACATCGCTCGTAAATATTGTAGTTATTAGTGAAATCATTAATAATCTCGGCTATAAAGTAGTTGGTGAGATTTTACCGTAGAAACGGGACTAAGTAATAAATTTACATTCTTAAATAAAAAATATAAATAGTCTTCCCTTATTAGGGGAAGAATATTATTTTTGCCAATTATTTAGGGCTGTTTGTGACTGAAAAATATTGGTGAGTTTTTTATAAAAAATTCTCTATAAAAATATGTCTTATTTAAGCTATTATTTTAATACACTTTAAATAATGGCCAGGCTTTATCAAAGAGTTACTCATAAATAAAAGTTTCACTAACTTGCGGCCTTTTTGTTAAAAAACACTATAACAATAAATAATATATCAATGCAGAATAAACTTCAGGAGCTGACCGAAAAAATATACCAGGAAGGTGTCGAAAAAGGTAATGCTGAAGCACAGCAAATTCTAGAAAAAGCAAAGGCAGATGCGATTGAAATTATTGCGAATTCTAAGAAAGAAGCAGTAACTATTGTTGAAGAAGCCAAGAAAAAGGCTGTTGAAATTAAAAGTAATACCGAATCAGAGATTAAACTATCAGGCAAACAAGCTTTCAACGCACTTAAACAACAGATAGTCGATCTGATAAATGGCGAGATTACTTCTGCCTCAGTTAAAAGCGCTTTTGATAAGGACTTCATCAAAAAAATTATAGAAATAACTTTAGCTAATTGGGCAAAATCCGGCCAGAAAATGGATTTAACTCTACTTCTTCCTGCAAATGATGAAAAAACACTTTCCGATTTCTTTAAGAAAGAAGCGAAACAATATATCGATAAGGGTATTACCGTTAAGTATGATTCATCAATAAATTCAGGGTTCCAGATCGGGCCAAAAGACGGAAGTTATAAAGTATCCTTTACCGATGAAGATTTTATCAACTTCTTCAAACGATACTTGCGTCCCAAACTGGTTGAAATGCTTTTTAGTGCCAAATAGTTATGAGCAGACAATATCATTATCTGATTGCCGGCTTTCCCGATTTATTTTTTGATGATTCAAAAATCTCAATTAAACTGGATGAATTCAGAGAATTGCTGAATGAAAACCTTCCGCAAAGCGATATGAATATCATACGCTTATTCTTTTACAGGTACGACAATCAGAACATCCTGGTAAAACTTAAGGGTAAGGATAACGTTCATGACACGAGAGGCAATTTAACTGATACTGACATAGAAGCCCTGTTTGAGGCTGTAAAAGAAGGAGCCGATAGTACCGTTTCGCTTGGAATACCCTCGTATCTCGGACAATTTATTGAAGCATACAAAGCCGAGACTCCGGTTTTCGAAGGCAAAAGCTGGGAAATACAATTAAGTGAGCTTTATTACGAATATATTACCTCCTACCCGAATACATTTGTTCGAAACTGGTTCCTGTTTGAAAGGGATTTTCATAACATAATCACTGCCGGTCAGTGTAGAAAACACAATATTCCAGTTGAAAACCAGCTTGTTGGTTCCGGTGAACTTACTGAAAAATTATCGCGCAGCAATGCACGCGATTTCGGACTCGATAATGAATTTCCTTTTATCGAACAAATATTAAAAATTATTGAAGAGGAGGACCTTAAAGAATACGAAAAGAAAATTGATCGTATTAAATGGGATTATCTCGATGATGCTGTCTTTTTTTACTATTTCACAATCGAAAAACTTTTCTCATTCCTTGCTAAATTATCCATCGTAGAACGGTGGTTAAGTCTTGATAAGGAGACCGGAAAAGAATTATTTAATGAATTATTAAGCAATCTGGAAGCAACCTATGAGTTTCCTGAAGAATTTAAATTATAACATTTAGTATATTGTTATGTCAGTAAAAGGTAAAGTAAAAGGTATAATAGCGAATCTGGTAATCGTTGAAGTCAATGACCCAATATCACAAAATGAAATATGTTACATAACTTCAGCCGGCACAAAACTTATGGCTGAGGTAATTAAGATAAATGGCCAGAATGCATTTGTGCAGGTATTTGAAAGTACACGCGGGGTTAAAATTGATTCCGAAGTAGAATTTGCCGGACATTTGCTTGAAGTGATGTTGGGTCCCGGAATTCTTTCAAAAAACTACGACGGCCTCCAGAACGACCTGGACAAAATGGAGGGCGTTTTTCTGAAACGTGGCGAACATACCCATCCACTCGATCCGGATAAAAAATGGGAATTTAAACCGCTTGCACAACCCGGTGATACGGTTGAAGCAGCTTCGTGGCTTGGCCAGGTCGATGAAAACGGAATGACCCATAAAATTATGGTTCCATTCAGTTTTAAGGGAACCTATTCCGTAAAGAAAGTTGCCAAAGAGGGTAGCTACAAAATAAATGATACAATAGCAGTCCTGCTGGATAAGGACAATAAGGAATTACCAGTGACTATGTCACAGAAATGGCCCGTAAAAGTCCCTATCACTGCTCACAATGAAAAGCCGCGTCCGTTTAAATTGCTGGAAACGGGTGTTCGTACCATCGATACTTTGAATCCTATTGTTGAAGGAGGAACCGGTTTTATTCCCGGCCCCTTTGGTTGCGGAAAAACCGTGCTTCAACATGCCATTTCGAAACAGGCCGAAGCCGATATTGTTATTGTTGCAGCGTGCGGTGAACGTGCAAACGAGGTAGTGGAATTATTCACTGAGTATCCCGAACTTGAAGATGTTCGGACAGGAAAAAAACTGATGGAGAGAACCACTATTATCGCAAATACATCCAATATGCCGGTGGCTGCCCGCGAAGCCTCAGTATATACAGCCATGACATTAGGCGAATATTACCGGGCAATGGGCCTACGAGTACTCATGCTTGCCGATTCCACATCACGCTGGGCACAAGCACTAAGAGAAATGTCCAACCGTCTCGAAGAACTTCCGGGTCCTGACGCATTCCCGATGGACCTTCCGGCAATAATATCCAACTTTTATGCACGCGCAGGATTTGTATACCTCAATAATGGAGAAACAGGTTCAATTACTTTTATTGGTACTGTATCGCCAGCCGGTGGTAACCTGAAAGAACCCGTAACCGAATCAACAAAAAAAGTAGCCCGGTGTTTTTATGGCCTGTCACAACAACGTGCCGACAGTAAGCGTTATCCGGCTGTAGATCCTATCGATAGCTATTCAAAATACCTTGAATATCCTGAATTTGGCGAATATATCGAAAAGATCATATCAGACAGCTGGATTGAACTGGTTAGCCATGCAAAAACCGTTTTGCAAAGAGGAAAGGAAACCTACGAACAGATCAATATTCTCGGTGATGATGGAGTACCTGTTGAATATCACATAACTTTCTGGAAATCGGAAATAATTGACTTTGTCATTCTCCAACAGGATGCTTTCGATCAGGTTGACCAATCGACTCCCATTGAAAGACAACAATATATGCTGGAGCATGTTCTCGCTGTCTGTGATTCCAATTTTAACTTCGAATCGTTCACTGATGTTGATGGTTACTTCAAACGGGTTATCAACTTATATAAGCAAATGAATTATTCTGAATTCAAGTCGGAGAAGTTCAATAAATTCAGTGATGAGCTTGAAGCAGTATTGAAAGAAAGACAGGTTGTCTCAGCCATAGTATAATTGAAACGAAAAAGAAAGAACAAATGAACTCAATAGCTTTCCAGAAAATATATACCAAGATCACTCAGATTACAAAAGCAACCTGTTCGTTACATGCTTCAGGTATTGGTTATGATGAACTGGCCTATGTACACGGTAAACTTGCCCAGGTTGTTAAAATTATTGGTGATACGGTTACTCTGCAGGTTTTTGGGGGTACCGAAGGTATTCCAACCAATGCAGAAGTTATCTTTCTTGGAAAAGCTCCCTCACTTAAAGTCAGCGAAGATCTGGCGGGACGTTTTTTCAATGCCTACGGTGATCCTATCGATGGCGGACCCCCTGTTGATGGAGAAGAGCGCGAAATTGGAGGCCCCTCGGTTAATCCGGTACGCAGAAAACAACCATCGGAACTTATTGCTACTGGTATTGCAGGTATCGACCTGAATAATACACTCGTTTCGGGACAGAAGATTCCTTTTTTCGCCGATCCTGACCAGCCCTATAACCAGGTTATGGCCATGGTAGCCCTTCGGGCAAAGACTGACAAAATTATTCTTGGTGGTATGGGACTTACCAACGATGATTATCTGTTTTATAAGAATGTTTTCGATAACGCCGGTGCCCTCGATCGTATCATCAGTTTTGTTAATACAACAGATAATCCTCCTGTTGAACGTTTACTGGTACCGGATATGGCACTTACAGCTGCCGAATACTTTGCCGTGGACAAAAACGAAACCGTACTGGTTCTGCTTACTGATATGACACTTTATGCCGATGCTTTAAGTATTGTTTCGAACCGGATGGATCAAATTCCATCAAAAGATAGTATGCCCGGTTCACTTTACTCCGATCTGGCAAAAATATATGAAAAGGCAGTGCAATTCCCATCGGGTGGATCCATTACAATAATAGCAGTTACAACACTTTCAGGTGGCGATATAACCCATGCTATTCCCGATAATACCGGTTATATTACAGAAGGTCAGCTTTTCCTTCGGCGCGATTCCGATATCGGAAAAGTTATTGTCGACCCATTCCGGAGTCTTTCGCGGTTGAAACAGCTGGTGATTGGTAAAAAAACCCGGACCGATCATCCTCAGGTTATGAATACGGCGGTTCGTTTGTTTGCCGATGCTGCCAACGCCAAGACAAAACTTGAAAATGGTTTCGATCTTACAGATTATGATCAACGTAGTTTGGAATTTGCCAAGGATTATTCGGAAAAACTATTGGCTATTGACGTGAATATTGATATTGACGAAATGCTCGACATTGGATGGAACCTCTTTGGCAAACATTTTAAACGCGAAGAAGTAGGTATTAAGCAGGAATTACTTGATAAATT
>CAZMVE010000020.1:0-11388 GCA_964569585.1 uncultured Bacteroidales bacterium
ACTTATTATCCATTCTATCATAAGCATTCATTATTTCATTGGCAACTATTTTACCTGAAATGAGGGCCGAAGGTATACTTGCACCAAGCCATACAGGATGTTCAGCATAAAATAAATTGGGTAAATGTTGATTTCTGATTTTCAAATTAGGTTTTCCAAAAAGATATAAGGTATTCAGCCAGCCAAATGATTTTCCTCTGTATATATTGTAATCTTCTTCAAAATCAGTCTGAGCGTATGATTTTTTATAAATAACATATTTTAATAAGTCTTCGCCGGTTATCTGTTCAAGATATTTTAAAGTTTGTTCATAATAATGCTCTCTCATTTTACCTGTATCTTCAATTCCTTTAGAAATAATAATACGCACTATTAACGATTCTTTGCCCTCCGGAGCATAAGTTTTATCTAGTTTGGAGGGAGATATAACAAAAATTGGTTCACCTGAAATCAAGTTATTCCTATGCCTTATCCTGGTATTTGCATCCTTTCCTCTAAAAACAGTTGTAATGGGTTTAATATTTTTGATTTTTTTATCAAATCCCAGATAATAAATTAGAACAGAGGGTAACTTTTTCTTAATATTCCAATGTTTTTCTGAGTAATTGCGATAATCTTTCGGGATAATTTGCTCTGTATGATGATAATCGGTTGAAGATACAAATATATCAGCATGGAAAGTTTTTCCGTGAGTTATAATTCCGGTTATTCTATTATCAATAATATCATAACTCTCAACAGCACTTCCAAAGTAAACAAGTATTTTCAATTCCTGTAGTATTTTTTGAACTGCATTTATTAGTTGAAAAATACCCCCAATTGGATAGTTAGGTCCATACTTTAAAATAGAATAGTTTGTTGCGTATCTAACTGCAGATTTGTTAATTGGAAAAATACCTGAGTAAGGTAACAGATAGTTAAATAAAACAATAGCTCTCGGATTCTTAAATAGTCTGCTAATATGACGTTTATGTATATTCAGCCAGTTACTGATTAGTGGTATTCCTGGTTTATTATCAAGTTTTGTTGTCAGAGAAGGATCAGTAATTTTCTGTAAGTAAGAATTATAATACCCTTTCGCGTGATTTATATACTTGTTCAGCTTAACGTTTCCATTGTTTTCTAAGGACTGGAATAATTTAGATAATTCTTCAGGTTGCGATGGAATGTCAATAAAACCGTTTTTACCAAAATATATTCGATTAATCGGATCAATAGGTTTTATAGAGAAAAAATCGGTCGGACTATGATTAAAATTATTAAAAAAATTATTGATTACTTCCGAGTAACAATACATGGAGGGCCCCATATCGAAAGTAAAGCCTTCGGCAGAAAAATGTCTGGCTCTACCTCCTGACTGCTCATTTTTTTCAAAAATCTCAACCTCAAATCCATTTGCAGCCAAATAGGCTGCTACAGACATCCCTGTAAATCCTGCACCAACAACAATAACTTTTTTGGACATAAATCCAAAGGATTATTAGGAAATAGCGGAATGAAAGGTACTAATAATATACTGCAAATGCATTAAAACCTAGGAATATCAAATCTCTGATACTTATTTTTTAACAATTTTTACAATGAAAATAACACTATGAGTTACAAGTGAAAAATGTCATCCTCATCTGAATTTTCTGATTGATACCGGTATGCCGTTAGTTGTGCCTTCTCGATTTCGTAGGCAGTCTGCCAATCGCTTGATGCTTCATAGTTTGAGAGCAATTCATTTTTACAATCCTGACAAATAAGATCCGCCGAAGCAGGTCCATTGCAACGCCTACACTTGTAAGAGTTTTGTTCCTTTTTTTTCATCGGCTGAGACGGTTAATTTATATTACTTCATACGCCTGTAGTTAACATCAAGTTGCATTATTTTGTATTTTTAATGGTGAGATGAGTCATTAGCTTTTCAATAACAAGCTGATAACAACATACGTATGAAATAAAAAAAGTTGCTATGACTTTCACTATTCATCAAACAAAAACAACTCCTTTCGCAGAATTGAAAGATGGATATTTAGTTATACGCGGAAAATCTGTGCCTTTTAACTATCCTGATATATATGATACCATTCAGGACAGAATGTCCATATACATGAACAAGCCTGAAGAAATAACTCGTATCGACATCTGTTTAAGCGCAATTAATGCAGTCTCAAAACGATCGATAATCAATACATTTCAATTGTTTGAAGAAATGGGCAAACACGGGATGAATATTCTGATTAACTGGTATTATCAGCCCGATGATGAGGATGTATATGAATTGGGTGAAATATGTAAATCTAATTTCGATCTAAATATTCGTATGTTGCAGATTAAATGACAATTATATATAGTTGAAATAAAAAAGGGGCCATCGATTTGTGCCCCCTTTTTTATTGTTTTTTCTCAATCTACTTTTTGGAGTTTTTATTTTGCTCTTTAATAAATAAATCAAGAGCCATTGTCATTGAAGGTGCATTAGGCAGTGGAGCCTGCAGATCAAGTCGCAGACCCGCCTCTTTGACAGCTCTCGCAGTAGAATTCCCAAACGATACAATTTTTGTATCGTTTTGTTTGAATTCCGGAAAATTCTTCAATAATGATTTTATTCCGGAGGGACTGAAGAATACAAGCACATCATAGTTCAGCATGGAAAGATCGGATAAGTCACTACAAACCGTTAAATAAAGAATGGCAATGGTATACTTTAATTTGTGTTGTGCAAGTAATTCAGGAATTTCAATCTTGTGTTGATCCGATAAGGGCACAAGGAATTTCTCTGACCTATGTTTATCCAACACCTCCATCAAGTCGATGAATTTTCCTTTTCCGAAAAAAATCTTTCTTTTGCGATATACAATATATTTTTGCAAATAATGGGCAATTGATTCCGAGGTACAAAAATACTTCAACGAATCAGGCACAATTATTCTCATTTCATTGCATATCCTGAAAAAATTATCAATCGCAGTTTTACTAGTAAAAACTACTGCTGTATGATCCAAAATGTTTATTCGTTGTTTTCTGAATTCTTTAGTTTCTACAGGTTCAACATGAATAAACGGTCTGAATTCGATTTTTACATTGTTTTTTTCTGCGATATCGAAATAGGGATTTTTATCGCCTTGAGGCTCTGGTTGAGATACGAGAATTTTTTTAATCTTCATGTTTGCGATTCTCCTAATATAACTTCTTCTATCTCAAGTATATAATTAACTTCGAACCTATTACCCAGGGTAAAAGTTCGAGCGTACAAAGGTATAAAAATGCATAAAATAACAAAATACCATTTCGTAATATTATCTGAAAACCTCGAATAAGCTTAAAAACAGAGGCTATCAGAATTAACCCTAAGCCTATATAAATTAATATTCCGGATATACTGGATGAAGTATAAATAGCTGCAAATACGAGAGGGAGTAATAATAATCCGATGTTTTTATTAATTAAGTAGCTACTATGGATTTGCTGATTAATAGCAGGTCTCCACTCAAAGATAAATGCTGCTAAATAATATAGAATAAGGCGGATTAATAATATGCCAGCAACCACACCCAGTATTATAAAGTAGTTAACAAAATGCTTTTCTGTGAAGTTTACTTGTAAAGAATTCATTAATAACATTATAAACAAACTAAAAATCAGCAGAAAATTCAGGTTCAGCATAAAAAATGCCCTACGAACCAAAATATTTTTCTCTCGCAATAATTTATCAGCCAGCTGAAAATTTACCATTGTATTGATAATCTGACCTATGAATTTTCTGTAATTCGATTTTAATCCAAGCAATAAAACAAGGCTGAATAATCCAATAAATAATGTCCAGTTTAACTGCGAGCGTACATATACATGGGATTTAAAATTCACCTCGCTTTTTGTTATTATTGTTGTTTTTACATCCTGCCAAACAGTTAATGGAGTATACTGGAACTGTTTTTCATGAGATTGAAAGTAATGGAAGACTTTTTGGCTTTCAGTTTTATGAAATATTGCCAGGGTATCGAATTTTACCTGATCTGTTTTTTGACTAGTTTTTTGTCGTATCTCAGAAAATATATCGGCTGCCTCTGTTGTTGTCTGCTCTTCTGGAATAGGCTCAATATTTTGTTTAACCTTTACTATAGCGGGTTTTTGTGTGCTATCGAAAGTTATTCGCAAAGATTCTTGCTTTTCAAGATGCTGAAGTGAATCTGATTTAAGAAAAATTGTGTCTTTCGGAAGGTTTGTGAGGGGCAGCGAATCCTGCAATAATATAGTGTAATAGATTAGCTTCATATTACTCAAATACCCAAATAATTGGCAAAATTAATGAATTGCAATTCCATTTTCATCATTTCCATAAATAATTACAAATATTCAGGTATTTATTTCAGCGAAGTTTAGTATTGGACCGGTGTCGATTTTTATCGCGATGCGTTTTCTTCTGCAGGTTTTCCGTTAATGCTTTTTCCAGATCAATTCCGGTCTGGTTTGCCAAACAAATAAGTACAAAAAGAATATCCGCCATTTCATCGGAAAGATTTAATTTCTCATCCGATATTTTGGTAGATTGTTCTCCATATTCCCTGGCAATAACTCTTGCAAGCTCGCCTACTTCTTCCATCAGAAGTGCCATATTGGTCAACTCATTAAAATATCGAACTCCATAGTCTTTTATCCATCGATCGACTGCTACCTGTGCTTCATTCAAGGTCATTTATTCCTTATTTTTTGTATCCATTATAATTGTAACCGGACCGTCATTTATTAAAGATATTTTCATATCAGCTCCAAATTTTCCGCTTCGAACCTGTGTCATACTATCTTTTTCAAGTTGTTGGATAAAACTATTATAAAGCGGAATGGCAATTTCAGGTTTTGCTGCACGTATATAGGAAGGCCTGTTTCCTTTTTTTGTGCTGGCATGAAGTGTAAACTGACTTACTGCCAATAATTCTCCGTTAACTTCCTTTACGGAAAGATTCATTAATCCCTGTTTATCGTTAAAAATTCTTAATCTCGATATCTTACCACTTAACCAGGTTACATCTTCGGGAGTATCAGTTTCCTCAATTCCAATCAATATAAGTAAACCGGTGCCAATTTGTGTATGTATCTCATTATCTATTTCAACCGAAGCACTTGCAACTCTTTGTATAACAGCACGCATAATAGTATTATTATTTGGTAACTTTCTGCTTTTCTCTTAGTATAAGAGTTTGTGTGAAATTATATAAAATCAATATTTTATCATTTTATAATTATATTGAACAATAAGTTTTCTATTTTCTTTATTAAAAAATACCATTTTAATTTATACAACTTATAGCTTCATTTTTATTAAAAAAAATTAAGAAATAGGAACACGATCGATTTTGAGCTAATTTTGTGAGATTTATAAATCAAAGCCATGAAAAATATAATGCAGACAATTCGAAAAAGGTATAAGGCAGTTTGGATTTTACTTGGAATTTGTGTTCTCTCTGTCACTTTTTTTGGATTTAATGACAAGGATTTCAAGATAGCAAAGAACCTCGATATTTATTTTAACTTATTTCGGGAAGTAGATTTATACTATGTCGATGAAAAGGATCCGGAAGATTTAATTAATTCGAGTATTTCAGGCATGCTAGAATCTCTCGATCCTTATACTACCTACATTCCGGAATCGGCAATAGAGGAATTCCGGTTTATTACAACAGGCCAGTATGGAGGAATTGGAGCACTGATACGAAAAGGAGGAGACTATACTATTATTTCCGAACCCTATGAAGGATTTCCTGCTCAAAAAGCTGGTTTACAGGCTGGCGATACCCTTTTGAAAATCGATGGAGTCTCTATTAATGGTAAACCTGTTAGTGATGTCAGTGACCTACTTAAAGGCAATCCCAACACAGAATTAATAGTTACTATAAAGCGTGGCAATATGCCTGCTTTCGAAAAATCCTTTATACGTGAGAGGATTACCATTAAAAATGTTCCCTACTACGGATTTGTTGACGAGGGGATAGGATATATCCGCTTGAGTAATTTTACGAAAGATGCCAGTAAAGAAGTTCGCCAGGCCTTTACGGATTTAAAAGCCCAAGGAGCGTATGCTGTAATACTTGACTTACGGGGTAATCCCGGCGGTTTATTAAATGAATCAGTAGAAATTGCCAATATCTGGATTAATAAGAATCGTGAAATTGTCAGTACCAGAGGAAAAGCAAAACAATGGGATAATATTTACAGAACAGAAAAAGTAGCCCTTGATACTATTATTCCTCTTGCTGTTTTGGTTAACCACGGATCCGCCTCGGCATCAGAAATTGTTGCTGGTGCACTACAGGATCTCGATAGAGCTATAATTATTGGTGAACGTACTTTTGGTAAAGGACTTGTGCAGACTACCCGACCGCTTAGTTACAATGCCCATCTTAAAATAACTACGGCTAAATACTATATCCCCAGTGGGCGTTGTATCCAGGCTCTCGATTATTCACATCGCAATGAAGATGGTAGTGTTGGATATATCCCCGATTCGCTTATTTCCGAATTTAAAACCCGGAATGGACGAATAGTATACGATGGAGGAGGAGTAAGACCGGATATAAATGTTGAAACCAATCCCCCTGCAAATATTACCATCAGTTTGTATGCCTATAATTTTATTTTCGATTATGCTACCAAATTTGCTTATGAAAACGATTCAATTCCCCCTGCCGGTGAATTTCAAATAAACGATGATATTTATGCCGATTTTATTGCTTTTCTGCAGGATAAGGAGTTTGATTATAACACTTTGAGCAATGATAAGCTTGATGAACTCATTAATACCACGAAACGTGAAGGATACTATACGATTGCCAAAACTGAAATTGAAGCGCTTCGTGAATTATTAAATGCCGATAAGGATAAAGATCTTCTTACTTTTAAAAATGAGATTAAAGATCTTTTGAGAGATGAAATTATAAGTCGTTACTATTACCAGCGTGGGCGTATTATTTCAAGTCTGCAAAATGATAAACAATTAGAAACAACTATTGAGTTGCTCAAAGAAAAAGGAGCTGTTAGTTCCATATTGCATGGTATTTATGAAAAAGGTGACATAAAATTAGCCCTGGAAAATAAATAATACTGTAATTTTTTACCTATCTCTCTTCGATATATTTTTGAATAATACTATTATACTCTTTGAGTATTAAATATGTTATTTCATTATTTATTTGTAAAGTACAGTTATTGATAGTATTAACAGGTAATATTTTTGGTGATGTTCCACAGATAAAAGCCGATTCGTAAGTATTTACTTCATTATACCTGATAGGTTTTTTAATAATCTGTATTTTTTTATCCCTGGCAATTCGTAATACGTATTTTCTTGTTATCCCGGGCAGTAAGCTCTCATCGGGTGGAGAATAAAGTTTTCCATTATTTATTAGAAAAATATTCGATCTGCTCCCTTCAGTTATAAATCCTTTTCTATCTATCAGTAATACTTCGTATGCCGAAGCTTGCGTTTTTAAAGATTCTATTTCTTTCCGAATGTATTCACTAACATGTACTTGCTTGATATCCGGATCGGAGCGCTCTATTTTGTTAGTTATAAGTTTAACACCTTTCCGGTACAAATCATCTGATGGATACTCATGTGGAATATAGTAAACTGTATAATAGAGTTTATTACCTGCCATTTTACAAAGTAATTTTACATTACCTGTCCGATTACCATTCAAAGCAATTAAATCCTCCATACAGTTGTGTATATATTCTGCATCACATCTTTTTCGGATACCAAGACTATCTAGGCTGTTCTTCATCCTTTCCAGGTGATCTTCAAAAAAAATCAGTACCCCTTTTGTTGTTCTCAGTACCTCATAAATAAGGTAATCCTGCGTATCGTATTTGAAATTAAGAAGGGAAGAATTCTTCGTCTGGCAATTTTCCTGATAGAAATCCCCGCTGATAATATCCATTGTTATTGGGCTACAAATTCATATGAAATGGTTCCTTTTTGCCTTGATTCGGCATTCAGATCGATATTGAATAATGAAATACCAGCCGATTCAAGTGCGGTTTTAATAATACATTCTTCACTTGTATTTGCTGAGGCAACCGATGTTGAAATTACTTCGCCCTGTTGGTTAACAATGATATCAATAACAACCTTTCCGCTACTCTGACATTTATAAACCGGAATATGTATATAACGTCCGGTACGTCCTTCAAGAAAAAAATTAATACGTGTTGGGCCCTTGTAATACATCGGTTTTTGTTCCCGTTTAATTGGAAGAGGTTTTTCAGATTGAACAATAGGTTCTTCTCCTAATGATTTATTATTTTGTTCATTAAGTTCATCTATATTAAGTTCTTCTTTCAGTTGCTCAATGTATTTTTCTGTACTTATTTTTTCATCCAGTTGATTTGCCGTATTAACAGCTATGTTTTTTATTGCTTCCTGCGACAAGGGTCTTACTTCCGAATTATCAGCTTTACTTTCTTGTATCAACTGCTCAATAGACTTGTAAGTTTGTTCATCAAATTCAATAACAATAGTTTCGTGATGGACATCATGAACTTTATCTAAACGGGCCAACAGAAAAATTATTAAAACCAGCAAGTGTAACGATACGGTTCCAAGAAGCCCAGTGATAATATTTTTTTCTTCCTCTTTAAGTAACATAGTTTTTCACCCGACCACTAAAATAGAAAAATGTTCAGCATTTTTCATAGGTTCTCCGATATTTTAAAAGATCCCGTTCAAATCAACGAAATATATAATAGCTCTATTATAAAAATAATCACTATTACTGAATTATTCTCATCTGACAATCTATCACTGGCTTGTTTTGATATTATGAAAAAAGATAATATTAGTGTTGCATTATTGCTACCAATCGTCTACTTTTGCTGCCTCAAAAATTCCTCAGTAGCTCAGTTGGTTAGAGCGGCGGACTGTTAATCCGTAGGTCGTAGGTTCAAGTCCTACCTGGGGAGCAGTAAACCGGAGATTTCTCCGGTCTTTTTTTTATTACTATCTTCAATTTTTAAATAGAAAAGCAATGAAAGTTTTAGGTTTAGGCAATGCCCTTGTTGATGTGTTAATACAACTCGACAATGATCAGATTATCAATAAGTTGGGCTTTCCAAAAGGAAGTATGCAACTCATTAGTGTGAATGAAATTCCTGAAATAACTGATCTTACAAAGAGCCTTTCATCAACAATGGCTTCAGGTGGCTCTGCAGCCAATACAATACATGGACTTTCGCGCCTGGGCACTCCATGCGGATACATAGGCAAAGTTGGAAAAGATGAGCTTGGAGGTTTTTACGCCCGGGATTTTAAAAATGCCGGAGTAAGACCTATTCTCTATGAATCAAATACCGTTACCGGAAGGGCATATACCCTGATTACTCCCGATTCAGAAAGAACTTTTGCTACTTATCTTGGAGCCGCTGTTGAAATGGATGCAAGTGAACTCAGGGAAGATATTTTTTCTCATTATAATTTGCTACACATCGAAGGTTACCTAGTACAAAATGTACAACTCATCGAAAGAGCGCTAAAAATTGCCAAAGCGAAAGGAATTCAGGTAAGTTTAGATCTTGCCAGTTTCAATGTTGTTGAATCGCATCATGAGTTTTTAAACAAAATTATTCCGGAGTATGTCGATATACTATTTGCTAACGAGGATGAATCCAAAGCTTATACGAAAAAAGCCCCGATTGAAGCACTCTCCGAGCTGGCGAAGCAGGTAAGGATTGCCATTGTGAAAGTTGGAAGTGAAGGCTCATGGATCCGTTCCGGAAAAGATGTTGTAAAGATCGACATTGCTTCTGTTAAGGCATTGGATACTACAGGAGCAGGTGATCAGTATGCAGCAGGTTTTTTACACGGATATATTAATAGCCTCGGTTTTAAACAGTGTGGAAGACTCGGATCCTTACTAGCCAGTAAAGTGATCGGGAATTATGGTGCACGTATACCTGAAACACTTTGGAAAGAGGTATTAAGTGAAGCTGAAAAAATCAGAAAATCAGATTAAAAAAGCCCGTGCAATTCGGCATTTATCTTATCAATAACCTGGCTGAGATCCTCTGATCTATCGATGAAATTATTGTGATCAACATCAATAATCATTAATTTCCCTAGCGTATAAGCTTCCACCCAGCTTTCGTAGCGTTCATTCAAGCGGCGAAGATAGTCGAGCCGGATGTTATCTTCATATTTTCGGCCTCGCTTTTCTATTTGTTTCACCAAAGTAGGAACCGATGCCCTTAAATACAAAACCAGGTCGGGAGGTTTGATCAGTGATGAAATAAGGTTGAACAACGTAAAATAATTTTCAAAGTCACGGGTCGACATAAGCCCCATTGAATGGAGATTAGGTGCGAAAATGTAAGCATCTTCATAGATTGTTCGATCCTGAATAATTGTCTTTTCCGACTTTTTAATCTGCAGAATATGATTGAAACGGCTGTTCAGAAAGTATATCTGTAAATTAAACGACCATCGTTGCATATCATTATAAAAATCATCCAGGTATGGATTATCGTCAACTTCTTCGTAATGTGCCTGCCATCCAAAATGATGTGATAACAAACCAGTCAGGGTAGTTTTACCCGATCCTATATTTCCGGCAACCGCAATATGCATTTTTTTACATTTTATTGTTTAATTTATATTTTTCCTGAAACAAAAACAACTATTCAATCTGTATTCCACTCCTAATCAATCATTCCGAGTATATCATCCAGATATTTTCGATTATTAAAGAGGCGGGGAACCTTATTTTGTCCGCCTAATTTACCTCTTTTTCCCATCCAACGATAAAACGTGCCAGAAGGAATTTGCCGGATTAAAGGTTTATCGAGTGTTATATTCTTATAGCGTTTGGCTTCATAGTCAGAATTGATATTCATTAGGGCAGTATCGAGTATAAAACCGAACTCATCTAAATTCTTGGGAGATATTTCAAATTCAATAGCCCATTCATGACCTCCTTTTTTACCATCACCCATAAATATAGGTCCTACCGTATAATCGGATATTTGAGCACCCGTTTGTAAACATGCTTCCTTAAGTGCTTTTTCAGCGTTATCAATAATTACCTCTTCACCAAAAACATTTATAAAATGTTTGGTCCGACCTGATATTTTAAGTTTATGAGGAAATAATGAACTAAATATTACTGTATCCCCAATAAGATAACGCCATAAACCTGAATTAGTTGAAATTACCAGAGCATAATTCTTCCCGGTTTCTACCTGATCGATGGTATAAGCCACAGGATTCTTCTTCTCCAACTCTTCGACCGGTATAAATTCATAAAATATTCCGTAATCCAGCATAAGCAGTAAACCATCGTTTTCAGCATCATCCTGAATAGCAAAAAAACCTTCTGAAGCATTGTATGCCTCAAGATAGTGCATATTATCAGA
>CAZMVE010000020.1:11488-33654 GCA_964569585.1 uncultured Bacteroidales bacterium
CCACTGAATAATTTCGAATCGGGATAATTAGTAGTATACAATGCAAGTACATCTTTTCCTCCCCTGAAGTGACACTTTTCCATTGTATCACGACTCACTGGAATGAATTTACTTTTATCATTTGTAGTCCCCGAAGATTTTGCAAACCATTTAATTTCGCCAGGCCATAACAAATCTGTTGCCCCTTTCCTTATCTGATCGATATAGGGTTTTACGTCTTCATAAGTTTGCACGAGAACGGACTGCTGAAAATCTTTAACTGAGCGTATAGCTTCAAAATTATGCTTCTTTCCCCATACTGTATCTACAGCTTTATCTATCAAATAGGTGAAACATTCTTTCTGAACCTGGTCCGGATACTTTCTTATGAGCTCAATTTGCGTAACTCTTTTAAAATTAAGCCAGTTAACAATAGAAGTGATTAGTGGCATAGAATAGTCAGAAATTAATAGGAGCAAAGATATGTATTCAGGTAAATTCTGCAAAAGACAAACGCAAGGATCATTCTATCTGTGGCCTATATTACCTGATTATATTGTAAGATCTTTAACATGCGAATAATATTATATTTATTTAATTGATTTCTTATTCGCATAATCTTCACAAAAGGAATATGCTGATAAATATAGAAAAATAAGATGAAAGTAATACTATTTCTTTTTTATAATAAACATACTACCCTATTGTAACATTATTAGTGCTTTCATTGTAATTTGTTGATATTCAAAGAAGTCTTTTAAATATATTATTTTTGTTGCGAATAAAATCATATTTCAAATAATTATACTTTATTCGTAAGAAATTAATAATAACTTATAACTCTGATTATCAGGAAATACTTAACTTATAAAATGTAATTTACGCTTGTTTGGCCTGTAATGTCCGTTATTTCTTATTTTAATAAAGATAAACTCTTTTGTTGCAATGATTGTTATACAAACATCGCAATAAATACACTTATTAAGTCTTTACTAAATAATAATTCATTTATCGATGCTTGAATCATATGGAACTGTAGCAAAGGAAGAACACGTGAAATCGGTAGAGAATAATGTGCTGCCTAATTCGTGTGTATTGGAAAACATAGAACTGTTTCCGGGATATCATGGGGAAAATCTGCCTACTGACCAAGGCCCGGATACATTTTTCTTAATTACTACTGAAGAACATTCTTCGGAGAAAATATTCCGGATCTCTGATGATATTCGTGCCTTTACAGGGCATTCATTTAACGGAAGTCCGGCCCGTATTTGTATAGGTAATGATACTTATCATGCTATTCGTATACGTGATTTGAACAGATATGAACCACTCGAAGAAATTCAGAAATGTTATCTCGATATCGGTATCCGCTTTCAGAAAAAAAAGAAAATAAACGATTTAGCTTTAATTGAATTAAAAAAGATTTTTTCACTAGAGTGGATAAATGAAAATATTCTGAAGGATAAGGACGGAGTTATGCATTATCTGAAATTATATAAACAATTGACTTGGGGAAGGTTTCGTAATATTTCACGCTTTGTTAAAAATAACCTGAATTATGCCAATTTCGATGAGGCTCTTGTTGTAATTTATGCCAATGAAGTGCACGATCTCGTCCGTATTTATGATAAAAACACGGATATTACCCACCTTGAAGAATTGAGACAGAAGTATTTGGAAGGGATACAAAGAACTGATTAAAATCTTTTGTTATTCGTTTCATGTTATTTTAAGAAGTTATTATAAATGTTCCACGTGGAAATATTCCTACTAATCATGCATGAGCTTCCAACCAGTTATTACCGGAACCCATATCAACATCTAACGGCACTTTTAATTTTATGGCGTCTCCCATTTCAAACCGAACCATATTTTTAACTGATTCAAATTCAGGTTTGTATACATCAAAAACCAGTTCATCGTGTACCTGTAAAATCATTTTTGTCTTAAAATCATTCATGAGTTTGCCATGAATATTGATCATAGCTATTTTTATAATATCAGCAGCTGTCCCCTGAATTGGAGAGTTAATGGCATTTCTCTCTGCTACACCACGCACAATAGAATTTGCAGAATTAATATCAGGAAGATAGCGTCGCCTGCCAAAAAGAGTAGTAACATAACCTGTCAATTTCGCCTCCTGGATACATCTGTTTATGTATTCCATAACTCTCGGAAAACTAAGAAAATAATTGTCTATTAAGTTTTTAGCATCGGTCCGCGGAATATTAAGTCGTTGGGATAAGCCAAAAGCCGATATTCCATAGATTATCCCAAAATTTGCTGTTTTAGCATTTGATCGCATCTCCCGGGTAACATCATCAGGATCGACTTTGTATATTTTTGCAGCCGTTGAACGATGGATATCAGCTCCCTTATTGAATGCTTCAATCATCTGTTCGTCGCCGCTCATATGAGCCATCAGACGTAATTCTATCTGAGAATAATCAGCCGAAAGTAAGATATATTCATCGTTTGCGGGAATAAAGGCTTTTCGTATTTCCCTGCCTCTTTCCTCACGTATGGGTATATTCTGAAGATTTGGATTTACTGAACTCAGCCTGCCTGTAGCAGCAATGGTCTGGTAAAAAGAAGTGTGTATGCGTTGAGTGTCTTTATCAATAAGTCTCGGAAGGACAGTAACATAAGTCGAATATAACTTGGTGAGCGATCTGTAATCGAGTACCTGGTTAATTATCGGATGATCGTTCCGGATTCTCTGCAGCACATCTTCGCTGGTCGAATACTGTTTGGTTTTTGTCATCCGGGTGTTGGAACTAATTTTCAATTTCTCGAAAAGAATAATTCCCAGCTGTTTTGGTGAAGCAATATTGAATTCTTCTCCAGCGAGTTTATATATTTCCTGTTCAACTTCATTTATTTCTTTCTCAAGTTGCTTTTCAAATTCATGCAAATTCTTTATATCAAGATTAAATCCAGTCAACTCGATATCTGTAAGTACTTCAATAAGAGGCATTTCAATTTCTTCAGCCAATTTAGCCAGATTCTTGTTTTTCAGTTCAGGCTCCAATATTTTGTAAAGCCGGAAGGTCAGATCAGCGTCTTCACAGGCATAATCCCTAACCCTATTCAATTCTATATCTTTCATATTCAGCTGATTAGGACTCTTCTTGCCTATCAGTTCCTCAATCGGAATCATTTTATAGCCCAGGAGATTTTCTGCCAATACATCGAGTTTATGCTTACTTTCCGGATGCAGAAGGTAATGAGCAATCATGGTATCAAAATAGGGCTGTTGAACCGAAATACCATATTTTCGTAATATCTGTGAATCAAATTTGATATTATGTCCAATTTTCAGAATATGCTTATTTTCAAATATATTCTTTAACTTATTTAAAGCATTATATGCATCAAGTTGTGTTGAAAAACTTATATACCAAGCCTGCATTTCTTTCACTGAAACTGCCAAACCGATAATATTCGATTGCAGTACGTCAAGTCCTGTTGTTTCTGTATCAAAACACAGGATCTTTACCTTTTCTAATTTGGCGACTAATCTGTTTAACTGTGTTTCGCTTTCTATTAATTGATAATCAACTTTTTCTGCCTCAAAATGTAGGTATAAATCTTGTATGTTTTCGTCCGTTCCGGGTGAAACATTGAATAAAGTACCCTGTGTTCCAGTTGCAGATTCCTTAAAATCACTCAATATTCTTTGAGATAATGTTTTGAATTCCAGCTCATTAAAAATATTTTTCAGATCTTCTTTTTTCAATTCCCTAATGAACAATTCCTCAGGTTTAATATTCACTGGTACGTCTATATCTATGGTTACCAGCTTTTTAGATAAAACTATTTGATCGGAATTATTAAGGATACTCTCTTTTTGTTTACCTTTTAAAGTATCTGTATGTTGTAATAGGTTTTCAACGTTTTCAAATTCGGCTATAAGTTTTTTTGCCGTTTTTTCACCAATACCAGGTGCCCCGGGTATGTTATCGCTGGCATCACCCCAAAGTGCCAAAATATCAATTACCTGCAAAGGGGTTCTGATCTCAAAATTCTCTACTACTTCTTTAACACCCCATATTTCGTGATCATTACCTGATCTACGTGGTTTGTACATGTAAATACCTTCTTCTACAAGCTGTGCAAAATCTTTATCGGGGGTCATCATATACACCTCAAAGTTCTCTTTCTTTGCCAGTTTTGATACAGTACCAATCACATCATCAGCCTCATAGCCTTCCACTTCAAGTATTGGTATCTGATAAGCTTCCAGGATTTTCTTTATATAGGGAACTGATAATTTAATATCGGGAGGAGTCGCTTCACGGTTTGCTTTATAGGCTTCAAACATATGATGCCGGAATGTTGGCGATGGAGGATCAAAGGCCACAGCAATATGAGTTGGTTTTTCCTTCCGAAGTACTTCATCGAGTGTACTGACAAAACCAAAGATTGCTGAAGTATTTAATCCTTTTGAATTTCGGATGGGGCGGTTAATAAAAGCATAATAAGCCCTGAAAATCAGTGCATAAGCGTCGAGAAGGAATAATTTTTTAGTAGAATTCATACCCAAAATAAATATGATTTATTACCAATGTGAAATACAATTTCCTGAGTGGGACAGAAAAGAAAAGATCCTGTTAATCGCAGGCACAACTATTAATGCAATCAATAAGGGTACTGAGTTTTGTGTGCCGAATACAGTAGAAGGCATTTTTCCCTTCCCTGGTCACCGTGAGTACTCCTTTATCGCGTAAGATACCTAAGTGATGAGATGCTGTAGACTGCTCTATACCAACGCTTTCATATATTTGAGTAACGGTTTTTTTATCTCCGCTTTCAAGGAAATTCAGGATAGCGATACGCATAGGATGAGCAATTGCTTTAAGCATTCCTGCGGCTTTCTCAAGTTGTTCTACCGTTAAATTTGTAATTATCATCTAAATACATATTGATTCATACAAATATATAAATATTGTCAATATGAAATTTTAGGATTACTTAGAATATTCCACATTCATAAAAATATTTTCCGCTGTATAAATCCAGTGAAATGTTTACGTTACAATAACCAATTTAAAGATTAATAGACTGATAATCAGAACATAATTTAAAATTACCGAAAGTTTTTTAATTACTTGATGCAATCCAATATATAACATTTCATAATATCTGAATGCCGTTCGAACTTAATAATATAAAATAGATATCTTTATTCTCCAGATCAGTATATGAGTACTTTAAATAAAATAAGCGCACCGGTTCAAACTGAACTTAAAAAATTCGACAAAGTATTTTCGGCCATAATGAAGTCGAAAATACCTCTGTTGAATATTATCACCAATTATGTAATTCGTCGGAAAGGAAAACAAATCCGTCCGTTACTTATTTTTTTATCAGCCAAACTGAATGGTGAAGTAAATGATTCGACCTATACCGCTGCGTCACTTGCAGAATTATTGCATACAGCAACCCTTATCCATGATGATGTTGTAGATGAATCGTTTGAAAGAAGAGGTTTTTTATCTATCAATGCCATTTGGAAATCAAAAATTGCTGTTTTATTGGGTGACTTTCTTTTATCAAAAGGTATGATATTATCAGTAGAAAAGAAGGAATATGAAATCCTTGGGATTTTTTCAGGTGCTGTACGTGAAATGATTGAAGGTGAGCTATTTCAGATACAAAAATCGCGTAAACTAAATATTTGCGAAGAAGAATATTTTGATATTATAAGAAAAAAAACTGCCACGCTAATTTCCGCCTGTACGGAAAGTGGTACACGTTCAGTTACTGAAGACTTTGAGAAAATCCAATTAATGAAAGAATTTGGACTTAAAATAGGTATCGCATTTCAAATAAAAGATGATTTATTCGATTATGAAACGCATTCTTTAATTGGAAAACCAAAGGGTAATGATATTCAGGAAAAAAAATTAACTCTCCCACTAATTGCATCTCTTGATAAAGCAAGCAGAAATGAAAAACGCAGAATAATTATGTTAATAAACAAAAAATCCTCAAAAAGAGATACTTACAATGAAGTATTTCAATTTGTACATCAAAATAAAGGGGTTGAATATGCTAAAGAAAAAATGTATACTTTGCATGAGGAGGCACAACAAATTCTCATGAAATATCCTGAATCTCAAATACGGTCTGTGATGATAGATTTAGTAAATTACATTGTTGAACGAAATAAATAATGTCAGATTCAGATCTTATGTAATTCTTCAAATACTCTCTCAGCAATTTTATTACCAACAATTTCCTTAATTTCAGCTTTCGATTTGGATCGGATGTTTTCAAGCGAGCCAAATTTTTTCAATAATTTTTCGGCCGACCGTTGCCCAACTCCCTGTATTTGTTCAAGCTGGTTTTGAAGTAAACCTTTAGAACGCTTTCTGCGATGAAAATTTATACCAAAGCGATGTGCTTCATTTCTAAGTTGTTGAATCAATTTTAATGCAGGTGAATTTTTATCCAGATAAAGAGGAATTGAATCATTTGGAAAATAAATCTCCTCCAATCGTTTTGCGATCCCGATAACAGGAAGGGATCCATATAAATCTAATTTTTTAAGGCTCTTTATAGCTGAACTCAATTGTCCCTTGCCTCCATCTATTACAATTAATTGAGGCAATCCCTTTTTTTCCTCTATAATTCGCTTGTACCTCCTTAAAATTACTTCTTCCATTGAAGCATAATCATTCGATCCTTTTACCGATTTAATATTATAATGCCGGTATTCTTTTTTAGCTGGTTTTGCATCGATAAACACTACACAGGATGCTACTGGATTTGTTCCCTGAATATTTGAGTTATCAAAACAATCTATTCGCGAAGGAATTTCTTTCAATTGTAAATCTTTTTTTACCTGCTTCAGAATAGATTGTGTTTTAGTTGAGAACGATTTTTGTTCAAAAATTTTCTCTTTTTGCAGTAAATACTGTCGTGCGTTTCTTTCCGACAGATTCAATAATTTTTTCTTATCACCTGCTTTGGGAACAATAAATTTTATTCCTGCAATTTCTTGTACCTGATAAAAGGGTACTATGATTTCTTTTGCAGCAGATTTTACTTTTTCTCGTATATCCAGAATAGCATAGGTAAACAATGATTCTTTTGTATCGTCCATACGGTTCTTAAGCTCAACCGTATGAGATTGAATAATTGCTCCATTGATAATTTTTAGAAAATTTACAATAGCGTAGGATTTTTTCTCAATATAGCTGTATATGTCGACATTATTCAATTTAGGATTTACAATAGTGGATTTACTTTTATATCGCTCAAGTAGTATAATTTTCTTTCTTATTTTTTCAGCATTCTCAAATTGATAAGTATTAGAAAATTCCAACATAGTTTTTTCCAAATAACCTATTACCTCCTGGATATTCCCTTTCAAAATATTTCTTATTTGAATAATCGAATTCTCATAGTCTTCATCTGATTGCAAATTTTCACACGGAGCCTTACAATTGCCAATATGATATTCCAGGCATTTCTTATATTTCCTGTTTTTAATATTCTCTTCCGATAGAATAAATGAGCAAGTTCTTAAAGGATATAATTCACGTATTAAAGAAAGAAGGGTTTTCACCATAAATGCCGAAGTATAGGGACCATAATACTCAGAACCATCTCTTACAAATTTGCGTGTTGAAAAAATTCTCGGGAATGATTCATTTCTAATACATATCCATGGAAATGTTTTATCATCCTTTAACAGAACATTATACTTTGGTTGTAATCTCTTTATAAGGTTATTCTCAAGAAATAGAGCATCTGATTCACTCTCGACTATTATATGCTTAATGTCAATAATTTGACTAACAAGAGTTTTAATTTTAAACGATTTAGTATTTTCTCCAGTAAAATATGATGTAACTCTCTTCCTGAGATTCTTCGCTTTCCCTACATAAATGACTCCCCCCTTTTTATCAATAAATTGATATACGCCTGGTGATTGAGGTAAAGTATTAATAATCTTACGAAGAGCTTCCATGCATTAAAGTAAAAATTGTGTTCCACGTGGAACAAATGCAAAATTATCTACCAATATGCACAAGTATAACATTTATATCAGATGGAGAAACTCCAGATATTCTTGATGCTTGTCCAATTGTTTTTGGTCTAATTCTGCTTAACTTTTGTCTTCCTTCAATACTTATCGAATTTAATTTTGAATAATCAATCTTATCGTGAATTTTAATTTCTTCCAGTCGTTTTATTTTTTCAGCCAAGGACCTCTCCCTGCCAATATAACCATTGTATTTAATCTCAATCTCTACACTATCCAATAAATCTATAGGTATAGTATTGTCGAATATCTCAAGAACACTTTTGTTAAATTCACTTAAATTAATCTCTGGTCTTTTTACTAATTCAATAATCTTTATACTTTGCTTTATTGGTGTTGAACCAATTTTTTCAAGATATGAATTTACTGTTTTAGGATTTACACTTTTATTTTTAAGCTCTTCAATAATTTTATTCTTTTTTTCGAGTTTAGCCTTTAATATTTCAATTCTTTCTTTACTTACTAATCCGATTTCAAACCCTTTTTCAGTTAATCGTTCATCGCAATTATCTTGCCTTAACAGAATTCTATACTCAGCCCTAGAAGTAAACATTCTATAGGGTTCATCCACACCTTTGGTAATTAAATCATCAATAAGAACTCCAATATAAGATTCATCCCTGGCGAGAATAAATTCTTCTCCTCCATGGCAATTAATATGTGCATTTATACCGGCCATGATTCCTTGTCCTGCTGCTTCCTCATAACCTGTCGTTCCGTTAATCTGTCCCGCAAAAAATAAATTCCTTATTTTTTTTGTTTCCAAATTATATTTTAATTGCACCGGAGGATAATAATCATATTCAATTGCATATCCTGGGCGGAATAATTTTGCTTTCTCCAATCCTTTTATTTCCCTTAAAGCTTTATATTGAATATCCCAAGGTAAACTTGAAGAAAAACCATTAATGTAATATTCTACAGTATTTTCTCCCTCTGGTTCCAAGAAAAGTTGATGTTGTAATTTATCGGAAAAAGTTTCAATCTTACCTTCAATACTTGGACAATAACGTGGCCCTGTTCCCTTTATAATTCCATTATATAATGGTGAATCAATAAATCCTTCTCTTAATACTTCATGAACTCTTTCATTTGTGAAAGTAATATAGCAACTATAATTAGTTTTTATTTTTTCTTTCGTTAAATATGAAAAATTTCCGCCCTCACTATCTCCTTTCTGTTCATCCAATAATTTGAAATCAATTGTTCTTCCATCAACTCTTGCAGGAGTACCAGTTTTTAATCTTCCCACGTCAAATCCTATATCCTTCAATTGCTTTGAAATTCCATGTGAACTAGGTTCCGAAATTCTTCCCCCTTCAATTTTTGTTCTTCCAATATGTATTAATCCATTTTCGAAAGTTCCTCCTGTAAGTATTACAGTCTTTGAATTGAACACGACTCCCGTTCTTGTTTTAACTCCAACAACACATCCATTCTTTATTTTCAATTCGTTTACATTATCCTGCCAAAAATCGATATTTTTATTTGCTTCCAGCTTTTCTCTCCATTTTAACGAAAATTTCGTTCTATCACATTGTGCCCGAGGACTCCACATAGCAGGACCTTTGCTTCTATTTAACATTCTGAATTGTATCATACTTTCATCGGTAATAATTGCACTAATGCCTCCTAACGCATCTATTTCCCTGATTATCTGTCCTTTAGCGATACCTCCCATGGCAGGATTACATGACATTTGAGCAATTTTTGTTAAGTCCATTGAAATAAGCAATACCTTACTTCCCAATGTGGCTGCGCCATATGCAGCTTCACTTCCTGCGTGTCCGGCTCCCACAACAATTACATCATACATAAAATAAATTTTTGTAAATATAAAGAAATCGCTATTTATAACTCTTCCAAATAACTTAATAACTCATTTTCCTTATTACGCATAACTTTTTTTTCAGAGTCATTACTATCATTAAAACCCATTAAATGTAGAACTCCATGAATAATAACACGGTACAACTCTTTTAACATAGAACTTTTCGAATATGTAACTGAATTATCTTTAACTATTTCCGTACAAATATATATTTCACCTGAAATAACATCTAAAAACGACTTATTGAATGTAATAATATCTGTAGGATAATTATGGTTTAGAAAATCCCTATTAATCTTCTCAATCTCAGATTTCGTAACAAAAATAAATTCTAAATGATTTAATTCCTTTTTCTCCTTCCCAATAATCAATCTAATCCAATCTTTTAACTTTTTTTCTTCGTATAGATTAAAACCCTTAACTCTAGAAATAAATTTTATCTTCAAACTTATTTCATGTTAAATTCTAATTCTACTGTTGCTCCATTTCTGCTGAAACTAATTTTATCTGATAATTTTTCCATAAGGAAAATACCTCTACCATTTATATTTTCTATATTTTCAGGTGCAGTAGGATCAGGTATATTATTGTAATCAAACCCATTACCTTCATCGTCAACTTTAACGCTTAATTTATCGCCAATTAAATCAAATGCAATTGTAACTTCTTTTGATTCATCGAGCTTATTTCCATGCATTATAGCATTATTTGTTGCTTCCAGGGTGGCTATCAATATATTTCCGTATAAATCCTCTCCAATATGAAATTCTCCAGAAATTTCATCAATAATTTTTTCAACCTTTCTCAGGTTTTCAATTCTAGATGGTATTTTAAGCACTTTTTTCATTTATAGGTTACAAATTCAATTGTCATACCATTATACTTAGTATTGAAGAAGAATGTTTCCTAATAGAACAATATTCAATAATATTTATGTGAAGCTTATCAAATTTACAACGAATCTATTAAATTTTTACATCAATTACTCAACCAATCTTCAGGGTTTTGTTTTTCCAGCTCCTTCCATACTTCAAAATGTAGTATAGATTGACCATTGTTTACATCAGAATAAACTTCACCAATATGATCCTTTGTATTAACTATATCACCGGTTTTTATCTTTACGTTAATTAAATTATGATAAACTGTATAATAATTGCCATGCCTTATTATGACGGTTGTATTTGCTCCTTTTATAGTAAAAACTTTCGATACTTCACCATTGAAAACTGCACGAGCTCGGGTTTTTGGTACTGTTGTAATATCGATCCCGTTGTTTCTTATTTTTAAATTTTTTATGACTGGGTGTTCATGTTCTCCAAAATGATCTGTAATAATACCCTTTTCTGTTGGCCAAGGTAATCTACCTCTATTTGAAGCAAATTCATTAGAAATAATTCTATCAGCAGGAGTTAGCATTTCATATTTGCTTTTTGAAGCTTCTTTTCGAATTAAATTTTCAATCTCCTTATCAAGCTTTTTAGCTATCTTTTTTTTCTCCTCAATTTGTTTTAATAAATCCTCCTCTTGTTGCTGCAATTTCTCAATAATAATACCTATTTCATCCTGATCACTTTTTAATAATGCCTTTTCTGCCAGACTTTGGTTAACCATATTTATCATTTCATACTTTTTCGTTTTAAGCTCTTCAATATTTATTTCAATTAGTTCCTTTAAACGTGTAATTAATTTTATTTGAGTTAATCGATATTCCTTATACTGTTGTAGGTAACTAAATCTTGCATAAAACTGATTAATATCCTCACTAGCTAATAAATACATAAAATTCAGATTTGTATTACTATTCTTGAACGCATAATAGATCAGTGCAGCGTATTCGTTTCTCGATTTTTCTAATTCTCCTTTTAATGATATCAGCTTGTTTGTATTCTCCTGTATTTCTCCCTCAGTTTTCTCAATATTATTATTCAACTCAATAATTAATTTATTCCTATTAGAAATTTTTGATTTAAGTAATTTGAACTCTTGTAATGAATTAGTCCTCTTCTTCTTTGTATCATTCAATAATTTGTTTGTAAATTCTATTTCCTTCTCAATTTCCTCTTTCTTTTGAAGAAGTCTATTCTTATCATTATTTTGTACAAAAGCTTCAATTATAAACAAAAGTAAAATACCTACAGTAATACTATTTCTTACTTTTCTTTTCACTCACAATCATTTTTAAGATCAACAATTTTCTTTTCAAGTAATTCTGTACTATCCAATTCATAAGCATTTTCATAAGCTTCCAGCGCTTCCTGGCAAATATCAAGCTTGTCCATTATATCACCATAGTGTTCTAAAACTTCCGCATTATTATAAGCTCCATTCCTAATAGCATATTCTATAAAATTCCTTGCTTGCTTATAATTACCCATTTTGTATAATATCCAACCATATGTGTCAAGATATGTAGGATTTTTAGGCTCCTTTTCTATTGTGAATTTACTTAATTCTTCAGCTCGTTGAAGGTTATAACCTCTTAAAGAAAGATAGTAAGAATAATTATTTCTAATAATCATATTCTCAGGTTCAATCTCTAAAATAGCTTCAAAACAACTATCAGATTTTTCGAACTCGTCATTTTTTCTATAGATCTCTGCAGCTAAATTGTATGCCTGAACTTTTATTTTACTATCTGAATTTGTCATTAATATTTCTTGAGTATCATTTATTGCCTTTTCAGCTTCATTTAATCTATAGTAAGCACTCGCCCTAAACAGGTAAACATTTGGTTTATCATCAAAAAAATCAAGACATTCTGTAGCAATAGATATAACATCTTCATTATTCTCTAAATAACTATTTATTATCATGCTTTGTTCCCATAGCATGAAATTAGATTTCTCATATAATAAGGCACTATCCAAAAAGGGTTTAGCATTTTCATACTTCTCCATATTGATATATATATCTGCCTTTGCTGCATAATAAGGAAATTTTCTGTCCTTACTTTCAATTTCATTTAACAATTCATCTATCAACAAATAATTTTTTTGTAAAAATTCAATGTTATTTATATAACCTACAACAACAGAAATTTTATCATTCAATGTAAGATCGGAACAACAAAATGCCAGCCTAAAATAATGAAATGCACTGTCCAATAAATTATCCTTTAAAAAAAATTCACCGAACGATAAAATAGCTATCCCATTAGCTGAATCCTTTTTAAGAATTTCATGATATACATCCTGCGCATAATTATTTCTACCTATTTCGCTTAAATACTCAGCAAGCATACCGTATCCGGTTATATCTTCAGCAAAATATTTTGTAATCAGCTGCAATTCATATACAGCTGAATCATATTCTCTCTTTGCATGAAACAAATTATGTTTTAAAAGAATAACTTCTCTGCTTTCCTGGTTTTCCTCTTCCATTAGACATAAAACTCTCATCGCCTCATCATTACTTCCCTCTTTACTATATAACATAGCCAGATTATACCTTATCTCATCATCTTCATTTATGTCTAATATTTTTTCATACAATACAATTGCCTTGTCAACTATATCTAAATATTGATATATATCGGCTAATCTGAGAAGATACCATGTATTTAATGAATCCAGTAAAACAGCCATTTCGGCATAGCTTTTAGCCTTTTCAATATCCTTCTCTCTCAGATAAACAGAACTTAATTGATAGTAAGGTGCAGCTCTTTCAGGAAATATATTTATGCACGTATTATAAAGTTTTATCGCATTTTTATTATTCCCGAATAAGGCATGTTTGGTAGCATCAGTGAATAATTTATAATATTGTGTTTCTAAGAGACTACTAGCCTTATCATAATCCCTGGATGTTCGTTCTTTTGTAATAAAGCAACTTACCGGAACTAATACCAATAGTGATAAATATACAATTCTATATGCCTTCATATTCACAATAATCTCCAATATTTAATGTTCCACTGGCCTTATTAATTCTGCTAAAATTCCCAATCATAGAATTCTTTATCACACTTGAATCAATATTCGTATTCATTCCAATAATTGATCGTTCAAGATTCGAATTTTTTATAACAGAATTATCCTCAATACAAACAAATGGTCCTATTACAGAACATTCTATTTCAACATTCGATCCAATGTATACAGGCTCAATAATTCTACTTCCTTCTTCTTCCTTAGAAACGAATTTCTCCTTGGTAAGAACGCTTTCCGTACTTTTTAAAAACTCAGATTTATTTCCGCAATCCAACCATTGCTCAATAACCTTACATTTAATCCGCATTCCCACATTTTTCATATCCTGTAACGCATCGGTTAATTGAAATTCGCCTTTAACGGATTTATTTTGTTCAATTAAATCTTCAATTTTTTTCTTTAGTATTTCAGCCTTTTTAAAATAATATATCCCAATAATGGCTTTATCAGATACATATTTTTGAGGTTTCTCAGCAAAATCAGTAATGTAATTATCCTTATCTGTTAATACGACACCGTAATTTTCCGGATTTTGAACTTGAAGAGTCCATATAATTGCTTCATCGGAAGTATTAATATTCATACTTCCGACAAACATGGTGTCAGCAAAGACTATTATTACATCATTCTTCAACGCACTCTGAGCGCAGTACACTGCATGAGCAGTTCCTAAGGCCTCCTTCTGGTAGTGTATAAAACCTTTTGCACCAATCTTTTCCGCTATATTCATGAGTTTCTCCTCAACACTACTTCCAAAATTACCAATAACATAATGTACTTCCTCAATTTTTTCTCCTGTGAATTTCTTTAAATCACTGACAATTCTTTCCACTAATGCTTTGCCTGCAATTTTCAATAAGGGTTTTGGAGTAATAAGGGTATGCGGTCTCATTCTTGTACCCATTCCCGCCATTGGTATAACTATTTTCATCTTTATTTATTCCTTTCCTGTATGTCCAAATCCACCGTCTCCTCTCTCAGAATCTTCTAAAAAGCTAACCTTATTCCAGTTGATATGTTCATGTTTCGAAATTATCATCTGGCAAATTCTCTCTCCATCCTTGATAATGAAATCTTCATTTGACAAGTTAATCAGAATAATTTTTATCTCGCCTCTGTAATCAGCATCTATTGTTCCAGGAGTGTTCAAAACTGACACTCCCTTTTTAATAGCCAATCCGGAGCGTGGACGTATCTGGGCTTCATATTCAATAGGTAATTCAATAAAAAGTCCTGTTGGAACCAGAACTCTTTCCATTGGACGCATGACTAAATCTGTCTCTAGATTAGCCCTAATATCCATTCCGGCTGAATATTCTGTTGAATACTCCGGTAACTCATGATGTGATTTGTTTACTATTTTTATTTCCATTAAAAATTAACCTTCTTATATTAAAACCTTCACTGCTCAATATTATAATTGAATATGCAACTATCAATATCAATGATATACTATTCCTTAACCATACAGTAAAATTACATATTAAAAAAAACCGTATAGCAAATATTATTAATGCTATTCCTATATATTTTGTTATTCTAATAAGCTTATAATCAATTCTATAATATTTTCTGCCAATAAAGTATGAAATTACCATCATAGTAGAATAAGCTACTAAATGACCATATGCTGAGGCTAAATAAGAGAATTTTCTAATAAATAAAACATTTGCTAACACTGTAATTGCAGCTCCAATAACTGTTAATAGTATAGCATAAAAAGTATGTTTTGTCAGTTTATACCAAATCGACAGATTAAAAAATACACCATAAAAAACATAAGCTACAAGCACGATTGGTACAACAATAAGTCCTTCGTGGTATCGGGGCGAAATAAAATATTTTATATAATCAAGATAGAATAACATAAACATCACAATTATTATAACAACTCCAATAAAAAGTCTCATTATTCGGCTAAATACTTCCTTATCGTCTTTCTGCTTATAATAATTAAAGTAAAAGGGCTCAACAGCATACCGGAACATCTGTATAAAAATAAACATGAGTACAGCAATTCTATAATTGGCTCCGTATATTCCTAATGCATACATTGCCTCATTCTTATCTAGAATTAAATGTTTCAGTAAAACCCTATCGAGCGTTTCATTGATGGTACCTGCAAGTCCAGCTATTAAGAGAGGGAAAGAATATATTAAAACCCGTTTTAGTATATTCCAGTCAAAGTGAATTTTATCTTCGAAAATTTCAGGAATCAGTAATAACAATATGCTTCCACTAGCTATTAAATTAGCAACCAGTACAAAGCTGATATCCTTATCAAAATTGATCCCATACTTATCGAGCCAATCTAATTGAATATTTGGCAATATCTCATAAAACAGTATAACAAAGACGATAGTAATTACAACATTGGATATCTTTAATAATGAGAATTTTAACGCTTTCTCTTCTTTCCTTATTTTAGCAAAAGATATTGTGCTAAACGCATCAATGGCTACTATTATAGTTATCAACGTAATATATTCTACATTTCCACTATATTCCATTAAAGTAGCAATACGCTGTCTGAACAGGACAACTCCAAGAACAAATATTAATGATGTAGTTGCAAGAGAAGTTAATAATGATGAAAAGACAAGGTTTTTTTTGTCTTCGATTGCAAATCTGAAAAATCCAGTTTCAGTTCCATAGGTTAAAATCACCATTAGAAAAGTAACGAAGGCATATAATTCTGTTATAACACCAAATTCCTGAACACTGAAGAGGCGAGTATAATATACCGTAAGTATGGAATAGTTAAGTACTTTAGGTAAAATTGTGCCTAAACCATATATTATTGTTTGACCAGCAAGCTTTTTATAAAGTCTCAAGCATCTAAATATTAATCATTTTATAACTTTGTACCATTAATTATATATTCTTATGAAACATTTCTACATTTCTGTAATTCTGTTAAGCCTTTTCATTACTGTATCATCTCAAACATTATTTCCTAAAGTAGTTTTTGAAACAAGTTTAGGTAATATGGTTTTTACTTTATATGATGAAACACCATTTCATTGTGAGAACTTCACAAAATTAGTCAATGAAGGTTACTATAATAATCAACTTTTTCACCGAGTTATCAAAAATTTTATGATCCAGGCTGGAGATCCCGATTCAAAAAATGCACAACCAGCACAAGTTCTTGGACGAGGGGGCCCAAGCTACACTATACCTGCAGAGTTCGTTCCTTCTTATTATCATAAGTGTGGTGCGCTTGCTGCTGCCCGTCAACCTGACCAGGTTAATCCTAAAAAAGAATCCAGCGGATCACAATTCTATATAGTTCAGGGCAGAGTTTTTTCTGAAGCCGAATTAAACGCCATGTCTCAACAGGGTATGCATATCCCTTTTTCAAAAGAACAAATTGAAGCATATTCTACCATTGGAGGTAGCCCTCACCTGGATTATGAATATACAGTTTTTGGAGAATTAACCCAAGGATTTGACGTTCTTGAAAATATTGCTATTACTCCCGTTGATAGGAACAACAGACCATTAACTGATGTACGAATTATTAAGGCATATCTCTTAAAATAGGTAGTATGATCGGTAAGATAAAAGATTTAAGGCAAGAAATAGAGACTATTCAAATTAATACCCAGGAAAAACTTGAAGCATTTCGTTTGAGGTACCTAAGTAAAAAAGGAATTATTTCACAATTATTCTCTGATTTCAAAAATATTCCTTCCGAACATAAAAAAGAGGTCGGTCAACTTATTAATGAAATTAAAATAAAAGCTACCTCTGTTTTTGAGAATTCCCAAAAATTAATAAATTCCAGAAAGACTCAAGATCAGGGAGTTGATTATACTCTTACACCTTATCCGATAAAATTAGGTTCACGTCACCCTGTTTCCATAATGCGTAAAAAGATAATTGATATATTTTCCAGGATAGGTTTTACAGTAGCCGAGGGTCCGGAAATTGAAGATGACTGGCATGTATTCTCTGGTTTAAATTTTCCTGAAGAACATCCTGCCCGCGATATGCAGGACACTTTTTTTATTTTTAAAAATCCTGATCATTTATTACGTACACACACCTCTTCAGTTCAGATACGAGTTATGGAAAGTATGAAACCTCCTATCAGGCAACTTTTCCCTGGCAGAGTATTTAGAAATGAATCCATTTCGGCACGATCACATTGTATCTTTCATCAGATTGAAGGATTGTACATCGATACCGATGTTTCTTTTGCTGACCTGAAACAAACACTTCTATATTTTTCACAGGAATTATTTGGCTCTAAAACCCAGATCCGTCTGCGACCTTCCTTTTTCCCCTTTACCGAACCTTCTGCTGAACTTGATATTTCCTGTTCAATTTGTGGCGGACCAGGATGCAATGTCTGCAAGTATACCGGTTTTGTCGAGATAATGGGATGTGGTATGGTCGATCCCAACGTACTGGAATCATCAGGAATTGATTCTAATAAGTATACTGGATTTGCTTTTGGAATGGGTATAGAGCGTATCGCGATGCTTAAATACCAGATTAACGATATACGTTACCTTTTTGAAAACGATATACGTTTTTTATCACAGTTTACCTAGTCAAATAAACGTTGATTTTTTCCGAAATGATTTTTATTTAAATGTTTGTAAGCTAATTCGGTAGCTTCACGTCCTCTCGGAGTTCTTTTCATAAATCCTTCTTTAATCAGGAAAGGTTCGTATACATCTTCAATTGTTCCCGGATCCTCACTTATGGCAGTACCAATTGTGTTCAATCCTACCGGTCCCCCACCGAATTTGTCAATTATAACCGTAAGAATCTTATTATCCATTTCATCCAATCCTCTCTCGTCAATGTTCATTTCATTCAAAGCATATTTTGCAATCTCAGTATTGATGGTACCATCTCCCTTTATCTGTGCAAAATCACGTACTCTTCTTAATAAGGCATTGACTATACGTGGAGTTCCTCTCGAACGTCGACTTATTTCATAACCAGCATCCTTTTTCAAAGGAATATTTAATATTCTTGCCGATCGTTTTGCTATCGAACTTAATACTTCAGCATCGTAATAATCCAAATGAAATTTTATTCCAAATCGTGATCGAAGAGGACTTGTGAGCAATCCCGCTCGGGTTGTTGCGCCTATTAAAGTGAATTTATTTAAAGTAAGTTGAATACTTCTTGAATTAGGACCTTTATCAATAAGTAGGTCAATTTTGTAATCTTCCATAGCAGAATATAAAAATTCTTCAACTACAGGACTCAGTCGGTGAATTTCATCAATAAACAAAATATCCTTTTCTTCTAATCCTGTAAGTAAACCTGCCAGATCTCCGGGCTTTTCAATAACAGGACCCGACGAAACTTTAATATCCGACCCCATCTCATTTCTTATGATGTTTGCAAGCGAAGTTTTACCTAATCCAGGAGGTCCTGATAATAAAACGTGGTCAAGCGGTTCATTTCTTTGCTTAGCAGCTTCTACAAACACTTTTAAATTTTTAACAATTCTGTCCTGCCCTTTAAACTCAATAAATGTCCCGGGACGAATAGCAATATCGTACTCCTTTTCCTCATCGTATAAACCTGTTTTTCTAATATCAAAAGAATCACCCATCTCTATCTGATAATTTTAGTATCATCATCCGGTAAATCAATCCTTACACCATTTATCCTGTATTCTTTCCCCCCCTGGTAAGTTATCGTAACAACCAAATTCCCCTCCTTATCAAAACGTTTCCAATGTTTATCTGGAATTCCGCTGGAATAATATTGTTCTTCTTTAATATTTCCATCAGGATAGTAGTACTTATGTTTTCCATCCGGATTACCTTGTATGTAAACTCCTTCAAAAAGCAAAGTTCCGTCGTCATAGTAATATTTCCATTTCCCATCTCGTAAACCAGTTATAAATTGACCCTCAGCTTTCAGATCGTTTACTTCTAATAGCCATGCTTCTTCTTTTTCTCCTTCCAGGTAATCTCCCTGTGTAATTATTTTTCCCTCTTCATTGTATTCTGTATAGTAACCATCCTTCTTACCATTGTAATAGCTCTCTTCAACAAATATATTACCATTAGCATAGTAACGAATCCATTGCCCGCTTTCCTGGTCGTTTTTAAAATATCCTACTTGTTCAATTTTTCCATCAGGAAAATAAAAAGTCCACTTGCCCTCCCTTTTATTATTCACATAATTACCTTCAGCTTTTAAATTTCCTGCCTGGTATAAATCTTTCCAGCCTCCTTCACGCTTTCCTTCCTTATCAATTATTCCTGTTGCAAGAAGCAGACCCTGATCATCGTAAATTTTTGATCCCATTATATTTCCATTCGTATCGAAAATTTTATGAATACCAACAGGAATATCATCTATATAGGGTCCACTTTCAACTATATTTCCCTGATCATCATGTTTTTCTTTAACTATTATTTCTTTGTTCTCTTCATTGACTTTTTCAACCAGAATTCCATTATCATAAAGTAATGTCAGAATCAGTATTCCACTCTGATTGTATTCTTTGTAGTAACCATGTAATAAGCCATTTTTATAGCTGGCTTCTTTTCTTATTTTAATTCCTTCATAAAATTCCAGCCATATTCCCTCTTTCTCGTTATTATCGTTATACCTGTTAATTTTTTGACGTTCAACAATGAAACCTTTGCTATATTGTTTAATCGTAATTAATCTTCCATCCTCAGCATATTCAATACTTACCCCATTTTTTTTATCATTTTCATAGGTAATGCTTTCACTAAGTTTTCCATTATCATAGTAATAGTAACCTATTCCTTCTTTTATATCATTAACATATAATTCTTTACTTTTAATCATTCCAATATATTCAGGTCTGGATCTGTCAGTAACGTATTCATAATAATATCCGTTCCTTTTCCCTAGCAAATAGTTAATCTTAATTGTGGTATCACCTGTGCTATTGTAAAATATCCATATACTATCCAATAATGAGTTTTTCCTGTTTCCTTCAGATTTGATGATACCAGTTGTATAATAAGTTTTCCAATATCCTTCAGGCTTCCCATCCTTCATATATCCTTCACTCAATACTTTGCCGTTTGGATAATACATTATATTATAACCATCAGGATTAATTGATGTATTTTCCTGAGAAAACATAGTGGCATTAAAAACAAGAAACATGTATAAAAACAGGATATACCTTTTCATATATCTAAAGTCCTAATTTTTCTGAAATTTCAAGCATTTTTCTTATGGGTTTTTCAGCTTTTTTTCTTAATTCCTCATCCATATTTACTTCAGGCATTTCGTAATATAGAGCTTTATATATTTTTTCCAATGTATTTAGCTTCATAAAATTACAATCGCTGCAAGCACAGGTAGAATCTTTTGGTGGTGCAGGAATAAAAACTTTCTGAGGATTTGCCTTTTTCATTTGATGCAATATACCTGATTCAGTTGCAACTATATACTTTTTTGAATTGTCTTGTTTTGTATAATTCAATAGCGATGCTGTCGAACCAATATGATCCGCTACTAGTAGTATAGGTTTTTCACATTCGGGATGAGCTATAATTTTTGCATCCGTATTTAGCTTTTTTATTTTCAAAATTCTTTCTAATGAAAATTCTTCATGTACATGGCAGGCTCCATCCCAAATAAGCATATCCCTTCCTGTTTTACTTTTAATATAGTTACCCAGATTCCGGTCGGGTGCAAAAATTATCTTTTCATTATCAGGAAGAGATTCTATAATTTTCATAGCATTTGACGAAGTACATATTATATCTGTTAAAGCTTTAATCTCTGCAGTTGTATTAATATAGCTTATAACAGTGTGATCAGGATGTTCCGATAGAAATTGTTTGAATTCTTTTGGATCGCAGGAATCGGCAAGAGAACAGCCGGCTTTTAAATCAGGTAAGAGAACTTTCTTCTCAGGATTAATAATTTTAGCTGTTTCAGCCATAAAATGAACGCCGGAAAAAAGTATTATATCAGCTGTAGTTTTTACAGCTTCCTGTGCCAAAGCCAGACTATCACCGACAAAGTCGGCAATATCCTGAATTTCTCCTTTCTGGTAATAGTGTGCCAGGATAACAGCATTTTTTTCCTTTCTCAGTTTGTCTATTTCTTCAGTTAGGTTAATTTCAGGCTCAATTTTAATGTTCAAGTATCCAAATTCTTTCAGATCCTTTTTATTGGCTAAATTTTTCATATCAACCTTAAATAATAATAATAATATTAAATGTAAAACTATTTATGATAATGATGATAGCCTGTTAATTCTGTTAAAATTTTTTCTGTTTGTTTTTGCAAATTCGATAATTAAAAAATTACTCAATGAGTATTAACAGCAAAGATAATTTGAATAATATGGCTATCAGACTTTTGTATAAATATTAACCAACTGTTAATA
>CAZMVE010000021.1:0-32466 GCA_964569585.1 uncultured Bacteroidales bacterium
AGCAACAAACAACACTCCCTGGGCAGATTTTGATCATAATGGTTTGCTAAAATTAGATGGTCGGTCATTTCCGGAAAATGCTTCAGAATTCTATGATCCATTAATAGAATTTGTTAAAGTACTGGATGTTCAAAATGTATATTTCGACATAAATCTTGAATACATTAATACAGCTTCATCGAAAAAACTACTTTTTCTATTAAAAACGCTTGAACAAAATGAGAATATTGAATTGATTCAGGTAAACTGGTTTTATGAAGAAGGTGATGATGACAGCGTTGAAACTGCCGAAATTTATGATGATTCCCTCCGCCGAATACGATTTACCTATAATGAAGTCGCTGAAATAAATTATTAGAGACTTTCCGAGGTAGAATAGTAATTTTTTCCTGTTATGATATGGATTCTGCCGGCTTAAAAGCCGGCAGTTTTTTTATAGTAAATATATCGATCCATAATAATTTCATCCGAATGAACGTAGTTGAAATGCAATAATTTACATACTATTTGCGTACATTTAACTGAAATTATTTGTAAGATGCAATCTTCTGTCTGGATTAAAGTTCCTTTAATCCTGTTTGTGATTTTTAGCTTGATACTCAATTAAGAAACCAGGCCATCATGCCAAAGTTTGTGCCCGTACTATTCATCCTTATTTCAATAACAGCTTGTTATTACGACAGTGAGGAATATCTTTTCCCGCAACCTAATAACCAATGCGACACAACTACAATTACTTATTCAGGTTCTATTCAGCCGGTTTTAGAACAATATTGTTACCAGTGCCACAGTAATGCCAACGCACCCTCTTTTGGCAGCAATATAAAGTTAGAAGATTATTCCGATGTTCTTATCCGAGCAAATGATTTAAGTTTATATGGGTCTATTGCTCAAGAAAGTGGTTATAGCCCCATGCCAAAAGGCGGAGGAAAACTGGATGATTGTACCATAGATATAATGAGGATATGGATTGACACGGGAGCACCGAACAATTAAAATTATGTGTCTATGAGATATTTTAAACTTGGTCTGTTAATCTTTATATTCTTGCTGCCAGCTTTTTTACATGCTCAGGATATAGATGAATTGCTTGAAGAAGCAACCGGAAACACTACAGAATACACCTATGCTACCTTCAAGTCGACAAGAATTGTCAGTGGCCATTCTATTGAAAGAATGCAGGAAGGACAACTCGATTTCAGGATATCACATCGTTTCGGAGAGATTAATGGTGGGGCATATGAATTTTGGGGTCTCGACCAGGCTAACATACATCTAAGCCTTGAATATGGTATAACCGATTGGTTAATGGTAGGAGTAGGTCGTGGAACCTATGAAAAAACATTTGACGGTTCTGTAAAGTTCTCAGTTTTACGACAGTCGAAAGGAGAACGCAATATGCCGGTATCTCTTTCCTATCTTTCTACTATGGCCCTTAATACCCTAAAATGGGAAAACTCAGGTGAATTGCCCTTTTGGAACAGAGCAAGCTTTGTGCATCAACTACTTGTTGCACGAAAATTCAACGAAAGATTATCCCTGGAGCTAAATCCGACATTTGTGCATCGTAACCTTGTGTCTACAGAACTCGATCCGAACGATTTATGGGCAATAGGAGCCGGAGGAAGGTTTAAACTCACGAAACGCATTTCGGTAAATGTCGAATACTATTATGTGGTTCCACCATTGCACGATTATCGGAGCACTAAAACCCTTAATCCCCTCTCTTTCGGTTTCGACATCGAAACCGGAGGTCACGTATTTCAGTTGCATGTGACCAATTCATTGGCCATGATTGAGAAAGGTTTTATAGGTGAAACAACAGGCAATTGGTTAGATGGCGGAATACATATAGGTTTTAATATTTCGAGAGTATTCGCTCTGAAATGATCAAAAGCATCGTTTTATTGTTATTATAAAAAATCAATTACTATGAAAAACAAAATCATCTTTATTTCAATCATGTTGGGATTAACTCAATTTGTTACCGCCCAAAATTTAACTTCGAAAAATGGTCATATTTGGTTCTATTCCTATACTCCTATCGAAGATATTGAAGCCCATAACCGGCAGGCAGTAAGCATTCTTGATCCCAAAGCAGGTACGCTTCAGTTTACTATATTAATTAAGTCTTTTGAATTCCAGAAAAAGCTGATGCAGGAGCATTTCAACGAGAATTATATGGAATCGGATACCTATCCCAAAGCATCATTCAACGGTAATATTGAGAATATATCCGGTATTAATTTTGCCAACGATGGAGAATATTCTGCACTAGTATTGGGTGATCTTACTATTCATGGCGTAACCCGTAAAGTTAATACTTCCGGTACACTTTCTGTTACATCGGGAATAGTTACTGCCCAGGCAAAATTCATTATCTTGCCTGAAGATTATAATATTGTTATTCCTGATCTGGTAAAAGACAGAATTGCAAAAGAAATAGAAGTTAATGTTGATGTAACATACAATGCAAACTAAATCCAATCAATATGAACCGAAAACAAATATTCCTGATAGCCGGAAGTATACTGGCCATTATTATCCTGATCATAGTGGTAAAATGGATATTTCAACCTGCCTCCAAAAGCGTGCAGAAAGAAGAAGCTGAATTTATGTTTGGTGCATCTGCCCTGGTCAACGAATTTATAATCGATGAACAGATGGCAAACTCGCTCTACCTCGATAAAATTATACAGGTAAGCGGTACAATCGATAATATTGCTGATGATGGATCTGTGGTTGTAGTATCACTTAAAGATCCTGAAGGTTCATCGGGTGTTCTGTGCAGCTTTGATAAGAGTTCTTTATCAGTTGAAAAATTAACTCTCGGTAACAAACTAACCGTAAAAGGGATTTGTACCGGTTATCTTTTAGATGTGGTTCTGACAAAATGTGCCCTTGTCGAGTAAAAAAGCTTGTAGAAAAAGACGAAACCAAACCCAAAAAGTAAATAAATATTATCCCTTTTTTACTTCTCTTCGGAAAGTTCATTATTAATTTAACATCTTTTTAGAAGATCATTATTTGATTTTTAAAATATTGATATAAATTGCGTATGCCAAAACCAAGACCATGATGCATAGAGCAATTTTTCTGTGTACTGTTTTACTATTGCTAACAGTCCACCTTAGCGCCCAAAAAAAGATTTACACAACCGTTAAAATAAGTGATGAACCACCTAAAATAGATGGTATCATCGATGAAGGTGTTTGGGATCAGGTCGAATGGTCAGGCGATTTTCTTCAGCACGAACCCTATGCTGAACAGCCAGCCTCTCAAAGAACCGAATTCAAAGTCCTTTACGATGAGAATTTTATCTATTTTGCAGTCCGTTGTTACGATTCTTCGCCTGATAGCATTGTCAGACGTATGTCGCGGCGTGATGGTGAAGAAGGCGACTGGGTAAAAATTGTGATTGACAGCTATCATGATCTCCGTACTGCTTTTTCTTTTGGTGTGAACGCAGCCGGAGTGAGGATCGATGAAGCTGTAACTGACGATTCCAACTGGGATGTAAGCTGGAATCCTATCTGGTATGTTAAAACTTCGATTGACGATAAAGGTTGGACTGTAGAGGCCGGTATTCCATTTTCTCAATTACGGTTTGGAAAACAATCAGAATATATCTGGGGACTGGAAGTTGGCAGGTACATCCATAGAAAAGCAGAACTCTCATTATGGCAATTTGTATCGCCCACTGCGGCAGGTTTCCTTGATCGTATTGGAGAACTGCATGGAATTGAGAATATACAACCAAAAAAACAGAGAGAGTTAATACCCTACGTTGCCATTGGAAGGGTACACTATCAGCCCGATACGGATAACCCTTACGCCGATGGTGTGGATTACCTTAAGAATGCAGGTATCGACGGGAAAATGGGTATTACCAATAATTTAACCCTCGATTTTACTATTAACCCTGATTTCGGACAGGTCGAGGCCGATCCTTCCGAAGTGAACCTGACTACTTTTGAGACAAAGTTTAGTGAAAAACGTCCCTTTTTTATCGAAGGTAAAAACATATTGAGCCTAAATCTTTTAAATGGAGGTGGACCCCTCTCATCAGACAATTTATTTTATTCCCGCAGAATTGGAAAAAATCCCTCCTACTATCCCGATCTCGATGATAATCAATATATCGACCGTCCGGCTAATACCAGCATACTCGGAGCATTTAAATTATCGGGTAAAACCCAAAAAGGCTGGTCGATAGGAATTATGGAAAGTATTACACAAAAAGAGATGGGTGAGATAGACACTGAGGGTGAAAGACAAAAAATTACGGTAGAACCTTTTACCAACTATTTTGTGTCACGCGTTCAAAAGGATATGAACAATTTAAATACCCGATTAGGCGCAATGGTCACAGCCACCAACCGCGCTATTTCAGAACCAGAGCTAGATGATTTTATGCACAGACAAGCCTATGGTGCAGGAATCGATTTTGTACATCAGTGGAAGGATAAAACCTACTACATCAATTTCTCATCTGCAGTAAGTCGTGTTATAGGCAGCTATGATGCAATATATAATACGCAGACTTCTGCTCCACATTATTTTCAGCGACCAGAGGCCAACCATCTCTCAGCCGATTCTACATTACGACATCTTGATGGTTATGGTGGAACCCTGCAAGCCGGCAAGGCAGGAAATGGAAAATGGATGTACACTTGCTGGATCACTTGGCGGTCGCCGGGATTTAACCTGAACGACGTAGGCTATTTCAACAGAAATGATGAGATCCAACAAGTCGCATGGGTGGGTTTCAGACAACGTGAACCTTTTTCGATCTTCAGAAATTTTAATTTAAATTTCAATCAGTGGTACGGTTCGTCCTTTGGCCCGGAAAGAAGATATTTCGGAGGTAATATTAATGGCAACTGGACTTTTAAAAATTACTGGGATATGGGATTTGGAGTCGACAGGGATGAAAGAAACATATCCACGGAAACTCTGCGTGGAGGTCCGGCGCTTCTTTATGATGGTTCCACTAATTTTTATCCTTATATAACAACCGATCAGAGAAAAAAAATCCAATTGGGTTACTATACCTTCTATAGTTGGAGAGATTACAAAACAGCTCAATGGCAAAATCACGAACTGAGCATCCGGTTGCAACTATCCGATGCCTGCAATATATCTTTGAATCCGGCCTTCAGCAAGCGATACGATAAGATAGAGTACATTTCCACTCTCGATGATATTGACCCTCATCGTTATGTCAGAGGAACCATAAATCAGACTACGACCTCTTTAACTCTTCGAATTAACTACAATATCACCCCCGATTTCACGATTCAGTTTTATGGGATGCCTTTCATTTCAGCAGGTAAATACAGCGATTTTAAATATATTACTGACGCTGATGCAGATCTGTTTTCTGATAGATTTATACTTTACTCGGAAGATCAATTAACTTATAACTTCGAGGATGAAGACAATAAATTCTATGAAGTTGATGAGGATTTGAACGGAGAAACGGACTATACCTTTGATGAGCCCAATTTCAATGTTTTTGATTTCAACTCGAACCTTGTAATCCGCTGGGAATACCGTCCCGGATCAACTTTGTTCCTAGTATGGTCGCAGAACCGGAATGAATATTTCTCTAATGGGAACTTTAAATTATGGAATGACACAGAGACACTTTTTATGGAAACCTATCCGCGAGATGTATTACTAATTAAATTGTCCTATCGGTTTGGCTTGTAAGTGATATTTCAGACTGGCTATTTCTTATACCGGTAATGTTTCGTATTCCATTTTTACTCATAACTTATACCATATTTTACCCTCTGTGCATTAAATTGCATTTTTAATGTTATTACAATAACTGATCTCCATGAGAAAAAAAGTTGCCATTATCGGGGCAGGCATCGGTGGTCTGGCAAGTGCAATCCGGCTCGCTATTTCAGGTTTTGATGTTAAAATTTTCGAGAATAGTTCTTATGCGGGAGGAAAGATTGCCGAATTCAGAAAAAAGGGATACCGCTTCGACACAGGCGCCTCCCTCATGACTCTGCCCGAATTGGTGAAAGAACTATTTATACTTGCAGGTGAAGATCCTGGGCAATATATTTCATTTCATAAACTGGACATCAGCTGTAGGTACTTTTATAACGATCGCTCAAGGATCAGTGCGTTTACCAATGCCGAAAAATTTATCGGCGAAATACAGCAGAAAACTACTGCACAACCTAAGCATATTCATAATTTCCTTAAAGAAGCGAAAGAATTATATAAGCTTACGGCCAAACTTTTTATTTTCAGTCCCTTTCAAAAACTTAGTACTTTAACAACTCCTGAAGCCAAAAAAATTTTCCTCAAACTATATAAACTCGATGCTCTTTTTACACTGCATCAACGCAATCAAAAAAGTTTACGCGACAAAAAACTGGTTCAATTATTCGATCGTTATGCCACCTATAATGGATCAAATCCGTACAGAGCACCTGCAACCCTTAAAATTATTTCACATCTGGAACATAATGTTGGCGCATATTTACCTGAAGGAGGTATGTATGAGATGATAAAAGCATTAGTCAGACTTGCCGAAAAACTTAACATTCAACTTAATTACAATACAACCGTCGAGGAAATAGTTATGAAGAACAGGAAGGTTACCGGAATTCGATATAGTGACAAGTTTATAGCTGCAGATTATATTATATGCAATGCCGACATCTATAAAGTATATGATAATATTCTCCGGAACGTGAAATTGCCCGGCCGGTTTAAAAATCAGGAGCTATCTTCATCGGCCATACTATTTTACTGGGGTATCAGAAAAAAAATTCCCCAACTGGACGTACATAATATACTCTTCTCCGGTAATTACCGCGAAGAATTTCGTCATATTTTCAAGCATAAAACCATATACCATGACCCAACTGTATATATTTATATCAGTTCAAAACTTATTCCTGCCGATGCTCCGAGAAATTGCGAAAACTGGTTTGTAATGATAAATACACCGAATAATAGCGGGCAGGACTGGAATACACTTCGCAATGAAGCAAGAAAATCTATTATTCAAAAAATTAGAACCACACTGGGAATTGATATTGAAAACCATATCGAGATTGAAGAATATCAAGATCCCGAACGCATTGAATACTTCACTGACAGTTATCGCGGTGCTTTATACGGACCAAGCTCAAATAGTAAACTGTCTGCTTTTTACCGGCATGCCAACTATACCAAGAAAATAAAGGGTCTCTATTTTGCCGGCGGATCAGTTCACCCGGGAGGGGGTATTCCACTCTGTTTCGCATCGGCACAGATTGCATCGCAACTTATAGTTGAGGACTCTGGTAAATAATTCACTTCTGTACGGAATCTCCCAGAATTATGATGATAGAACACAGTGCCCTGTTCTTCAATACTTACCTGAATCTCTGATGACATATTGCAATAGAGTGAAAATCATCACAAAAAAATCTGCCTGATTAAAAGTCAGAAATAACTGGAAATCATATTTGATAATATTCTACTTTTATTCCCAAAATTCAGCATATGGGAATTCGATTAAAAATATTTTTTGGTTTCGGCATTTTAGCTGCAATGTTGCTGCTAGCCGGTTTTTTTTCTATTCACGAATTGACCAGAATAGGAAAGTCTGTTATTAAAATGCTTGATGATAATTATCAGAGTATTCAAGCCTCTAATACGATGCTGGAAGCGCTTGAGCGCGAAGACAGCGGAGTATTGCTTCTTCTGATGGGAAAATGGGATGAGGGTAGAAATCACCTCATGCAATCAGACAACACATTTAGTAAAGCTTTTGCTACTGCAAAAAATAACATAACAATTGAGGGCGAAGAAGCCTTTGTAAAACGTATTGAGTTAGACTATACTTTATACAAAAAGCTATGGGAAAAACCCATTGTTGGTACCAGCAAAGAAGGGAATTTTGAGTGGTACTATTCCGAATCGCACGAGCAGTTCATGCAGGTTAAAAGTTCTATCAAGGCGCTCATGGAACTGAATCAGAAAACTATGTATAACACTAGTAAAATGCTGAAGGATAGGTCGAAACGTTCGGTTATGCCTGGAATAGTCGCCATAGTAACTGCAGTCCTATTTACGCTGTTATTCAATTTTTTTATTCATCATTATTTTGCCGAACCCATTGTTCAGATCACCAGGGGTGTTGAGGATTTTATTGAGTATGGAAAAGAATTTAAAGTAGATATTGAAACCGAAGATGAACTCAAGCGATTGTCCGAGGCTATTAATAATCTTCTGCATTCTTCCCATATCAAATAATTTTTTGTATGCGAATACATATCATTGCCCGGTATATAGGTTTTATATTGCTTTTCAATGCTGCTTTTTTATTGATTGCTTTCCTTATTTCATTGGCAGATAACGATTCAGCTACTTTCCCTCTCCTGTATAGCTTTCTGATATGCACATTGCTTGGAGTATTTCCTTTCATCTTTGTACCTCCAGCCAAATATATCAGCAGAAATGAAGGTTTTTTTATTGTTATCCTGAGCTGGTTGCTAAGTTGCCTGATAGGTATGTTACCCTACATACTTTTCGGAGGCGAATTTACCTTTACCAATGCATGGTTCGAGAGTGTTTCAGGCTTTACTACTACAGGTTCATCTGTACTGAATGATATTGAAATATTGCCAAAAGGATTGTTGTTCTGGCGTTCGGCAACCCATTGGATCGGAGGTATTGGAATTGTTATTTTTGTTCTTGTGGTGCTACCCAACATGGGACATGCACGCTTTGTTCTGCTGAAGGCGGAACAATCATCGCTGGCCGAGTCAAATTTCAAGTTTCAAACCAGTAAGGTGCTACGTATTGTATTATACGTTTATCTGGGGCTAACACTGACTGAAACCCTGGTATTAACTTTCTTCGGGATGAGTCCGTTCGATGCTCTGTTGCATTCATTCGGAACCGTTGCAACGGGCGGTTTTTCTACTAAAAACCTCAGTCTTGCCTATTATAATAGTGTGGCAATAGAAATTACTGTAATTGTTTTCATGGTCTTATCAGGCATACATTTCGGTCTGCTGTACACCTCAATTATCAAGCGCAAGTTTAACATCTTCCGGTCCTATGTAGTAAGGTACTATATCGTTTCCATGGTTATCGGTATTTTGCTGGTGGCCTTTTTTCTTTATATAAAAGGCTCCTACAATTTCCCCAATGCGCTTCGGTATTCATCTTTCCAGGTAGCTTCTGCAGCTACAACAACCGGCTTTGCTACTGCCGATACGGTAAACTGGGCAGGTTTTGCACAAATGATCCTGATATTTTTTACACTGCAATGCGCCTGCGCAGGTTCCACATCGGGAGGTATAAAGATTGACCGGGTAGTACTGTTTTTCAAATATATCCGGACGCTTGTTACAAAAATGTTTCATCCCAGTGCCGTAATAATTACGCGACTTGATGGCGAACCTGTCGAAAATAGCATTATTCAAAACAGTCTTCTTTTCATAGCCTTATACATGCTGATTGTATTTATTTCCGCATTGTTATTAACAGCTTTCGATATCGATATGCTTACTGCCTTTTCAGCTTCAATCGCCACTATGGGTAATGTAGGACCAGGATTGGGCCATGTTAGTTCCATGGCAAATTATGGCATGTTGCCCGAAATGGCGAAATGGATATTGACCCTGAATATGCTGATGGGAAGATTGGAAATCTATGGCTTTATTGCCTTGATTATGTGGAAATCGCTGAAATAATATATAAGTTATTGAACCATTATTTCACTTGCGAGTAAAGAACAAACTAATAATTGAATAAACAAAAAAAGGAGGGAATATCCCTCCTTTTTTTATTTGATTCCTGTTTTATATTATTCTTCACAATCGACATCGATTCCGGCACTGTTCCAGCAATGCCAATCATCATCACTATAAAAGAGTGGTGATTTTACATGACCGTAATATTCGGTGGTGCTCCATTCTATATTGATATCGGCGAAGTCACGTATGGTCCAGATATCATAGACGTGAATATCATAGGAGGCATCCATTACTTCATCGGTAAGTTCAGCTTCAATATAGCTACCGCAGTATACATTGGTAGTACGATTATCGTTAAGCTCACGTACGATTTCATATTTAATCCATCCTACTTCTTCCCCGCTACGTTCCCAATCAATATGCATCAGAGGTTCCTGATAGACCTGTCCATGATTAAGCAGCCATTCTCCGCCTGAACCGTCGAGAAGAGAAGTTCCGTCGTACCATATAAATTCATCAAAAGCTCCTACTCCTGTTCTTGAAATATACATTTCCCACTTAACATCCGATGCACGAACCTGACCAACCAGCCGGGCATAGTATGTTCCTGCAAAATCAGTATATTCCGAACTCCATTGCCAGGTAGCATTACCCAGGAAAACAGGTTGCTGATTAAATGAATTAACAAAAGTAGTAACAGGCACAGCCAAAGTAACAGCCAAAATAAAACTAAAGACGCCAACATTGGCCTTTGCATATTCATAATTCACCATGGGATCTGTAGCGGCCGATTTAAGAAAGTCGTCAGCTGATTTAGTATCTTCAACAGTAAATTTACTGAAATCAATTTTCATCGATTCAAGAGGTGGAATTTCGGGAGGATCATTTTCCTTTTTTTCACAGGAAACAAGCATTAAATTTAAAATAGCTACTGTCAGTAAGAAAGAAATTAAATGTTTCATAATAATATCTTTTAGTTTATTTTTAATTCTTTATAGCTATCACACATGAAACATTATACACCCTTACATAAATTATGTTTCATTTTTAATTTATTAAACTCAATTTTCATCAATGACAAGCTATACACGTATTTCCCGATTTCTGTATTTTCACTTTAAAAAATAATATGCCTTATAATTTTGATGAACTCATTGACCGCAGGAATACCGCCTGTTACAAATATGACCTGCGTGATAAATTCTTTAAAAATCCCGATGTTTTACCTATTTGGGTAGCAGATATGGACTTTCGTACACCCGACTTTGTATTGGAGGCCATCAGAAAAAGATTACAACATGAAATACTGGGTTATAGCTTTCATCCCGACAGTCAGTATCAAAGTGTTATCGATTGGGTATACCAACGGCATCAATGGAAAATAAAGAAAGAATGGATTAGTTTCAATCCAGGTGTGGTGCCTGCACTCAGTCTTGCAGTGCTAACATTTACAAATCCTGGCGAAAAAATCATTATTCAAACTCCCGTATACTTTCCATTCTATTCAGCAGTTACCGACCATAACCGGCAATTGATCCTGAATCCGCTTAAAGTAAAAAATGGCCGTTATGTAATGGATCTCGATAACCTGAAATCACAGATTAATCCCGCTACAAAGATGATGATTCTCTGCAGTCCGCATAATCCAACCGGTAATGTCTGGACAAAAAATGAGCTGTTGGAACTGACCGAGATTTGTACTAAAAATAATATCCTTATTATTTCCGATGAAATTCATGCCGATATTGTCTATGAAGGAAATAAACATATCCCTGTTGCAATGCTTAACGAAGAAATTGCAAATCACACCGTTACTCTTATGGCTCCCAGTAAAACTTTCAATTTTGCCGGATTATCCACATCGTATTTTATCGCATCAAATAAGGTGTTGTACGAAAAATTAGACCAGGCAGTAAATAAAATGCATCTGGGCATGGGTAATATATTAGGTAATATCGCACTTGAAGCCGCCTACCGTGAGGGTAATGAGTGGCTCTCGCAACTTATACTGTATCTTCAGCAAAACATTGCCTTCACAAAAGATTTTATCAACAGCGATATACCTTCTCTGGAATTAATTGAACCTGAAGCAACTTTTCTCCTCTGGATGGATTTCAGAAAAACAGGACTCGACGATAAAACAGTAAGAACTATACTGGTTGAAGATGCACAGGTTGGCCTCAGCAACGGGATTTTATTTGGAAAAGATGGTGAAGGTTTTCAGCGTATTAATATCGGTTGTCCCCGATTGATACTAGAAAATGGACTTCAACAAATAGCCCGCTCACTTAAGAAAAGACTGAAGTAATTACCCGTTGATACCCATTTAATTAATTCAGATTTTACGATTTTTTATTATCTTAGGATTAGAATTGAAAAACAAACCGGTACGAAGAAATGAGATTTAAAATTGCAACCAAGATAGCTTTTGGTTTTGGGGTCGTTACAATAGCAGTTTGGATAAACAGCATACTTACCCAAAATGCCATCCAGCAAAATCAGGAGGTTAATGAGGAAATAACCAATGTTTATTCTCCTTCACTCGAATGGATAAACCGGATGCAAGGACAAATTTCTGATTCCAGAATGCTGATTAAATCATGGGTATATATTGATAAAATTTCTGATACTCCCGATAAAATAAGGCTGAAAGAGCTACATTCAAAAGAATATTCGATAGTAATTGATACATTACGGTCATTAAGCGCAATGTGGACGTTGGAAGAGAACCGGCAATTATTAGAAAAAATCAATAGCATGATTGTCGATACCCTGTTTCCACAACACCAGTATATTATGGATCAGTTGAGTACTTTTGAAAGTTATGACGATCCCTTTGTGGTTTTTGAAGTAACTCCGATGACCGAGGAGGGTGGCGAAGTGATGAAGTTAACTGACAAGATTCTTGCAGACATCGGCAAGCTTAAATCATACCAGGAAGAAATTGTGAACCAGGGACGCATTGAAATGGTAGAACAATTCAGAAGTTTTAAAAAGTTTATCTATTTCATGTCTATTGGTCTCATTATGGTTGCAATTATTATCGGTGTAATTCTGATACGTTCATTGGCCAACCCAATTAATAAAACAAAGGTTATATTGCTTCAAATGAGTAAAGGAATTCTTCCGAAAGAAAAACTGAAGGAAGGCAGCGATGAGGTTGGACAAATGTCAAAAGCCCTTAATCTACTGGTTCAGGGACTTAGAAACATAACAGATTTTACAACCGCCATTGGAAAAGGAAATTTCGATACTGATTTTAAACCGCTAAGTGATGAAGATACTTTAGGTCTGTCGCTGCTGGAAATGCGTGAAGAACTCAAAATAGCCAAAACAGAAGAGGAGAAAAGACAGGACGAAATTCAACAACGTAACTGGTCCTCGCAGGGAGTTGCATTATTCAGCGATATTCTGCGCAAGAATAATGACAATTTAAAAGCTCTTGGCTATGAAATTATAAGTAATATGGTGAGGTATACCAATTCCAATCAGGGCGGAATTTTTATTGTGAATGATAACGATAGAAATAATATTTTTCTTGAATTGGAAGCCTGCTATGCTTACGACCGACAAAAATACCTTCACAAACAAATTGAAGTGGGCGAAGGTTTGGTTGGCAGGTGTTACCAGGAACAGGAGAAAATATTTCTCACTGAAATCCCTGACGATTATATTAAAATTACCTCAGGCCTTGGTAATAATAACCCGACATGCCTGCTTCTTATTCCTCTGGCCTACAACAATAATATCTTCGGTATCATGGAAATAGCATCCTTCAATGTTTATAAGGACTTCGAGTTAGAATTCATGGAACGTATCGGAGAAAATATTGCCGCTACCATTTCTTCAGTGAAAGCGAATATACAAACAGTTCAATTACTCGAACAATCCCAGCAGCAAGCCGAAGAAATGTCATCGCAGGAGGAAGAAATGAGGCAAAATATGGAGGAATTACGTGCAACACAGGAACAGTCGGCCCGTAAGGAAGAAGAACTTCAGCGCGAACTCGATTTGCTTCGTAAACAACTCCAGGAAAAGGCCTGATTAATAATCAATCGATTTTAATATGAGCCCAATTTTCACCCCGCCGTATGCGGTTTAATTGAGTATGCGTTATTCCAAACTCCTTAGCTATTTTGTACAACGGATTTTTTCCGCGTTTCAGCTTTTTCTTTAATCTTATCACATCCGTCTCGGTAAGCTTAGCATTAGTGATTTCTCCCTTGCGTCGTTCAATAGCTGCCGCAGTGCGAGGACTCTTCCTGCTGTGTGCAAACATATCGTTCTTGGTTACCCAAATCAGGTTACTAATATTGTTGTTCCATTTATCAAAATCTTTATGGATAACATTATTGCAATCCCCTTTGGGAAGTCCGAGAAAATTTTCGGCAACCAGACGATGAAGACTTTTTGTGATCCGATTTCGAGAGCCATCTTTCTGATCGGTTCGGAATGAAAAATAGGCATACCCATTAACATTAGACGGATTATGAATTTTCCAGTCTTTTACTTTAGGTTCAAATCTCCTGATTCTGCCATAATTTGAAATCTCATATCGCTCATCAGGATCAATACCCTTAAATGATACTGGTTTCCATTTCTCGTCCCAGTAAGTTTCGTTAGCCATAACTTCAATTTTGCTTTAAAAATACAAAAAGAGCTCTATATTATCCAAGTAAAAATCCTATAGGATATATAAATTCTTGAATTTTATCTTTATTTCAACACATGTCGCTGTCGGACTATTTCAAATGCTATGATACCAAAAGCCACACTAACGTTTAATGAATTAATAGAGCCTTTCATGGAGATGCATATGCTTGAATCAGCCAAATTCATCAGCGAACTTGTTATGCCACTTCCCTCCGATCCCATCAACAGAGCCACAGGTCCCATCAGATCAGTAGTAAAGTAATTCTCCTCAGAGTTCTCCGAAGCTGCAACTACTTTTATACCGGACTCTTTAATATATTTAAGTGTTGACTCCATATCATTTCTTCGGCTCACAGCAATGCGGCTTAATGCTCCTGCCGATGTTTTAATAGCATCGGGTGTTATGCTTACAGATCCCTTAGCAGGAACCACAATAGCGTCAACCCCGGCACATTCGGCAGTTCGTGCAATGGCTCCGAAATTTCGAACATCTGTAATACCATCAAGAATAATAACAAAAGGATCTCTCCCTTCCTCAAATGTTCGCTGAATAATCTCTTCAAGGTTTTTATATTCTATTAGCGAAACCAGCGCAATTACTCCCTGATGGTTCCCGCTTACCAGCCGGTTAAGTTTTTCGACAGGAACAAACTGAAAGGGAATTTCATACTCTCTTATTTTTTTAAATAAGGCGGTAAATTGTTCGTTTTGAATTCCCTTCCTGATAAGTACTTTATTGATCTCTTTTCCTGCATTAACTGCTTCGGACAGGGAATGGATACCAAAAATCAGTTGTGTGTTTTTCTTTTTCAAAATAATATATTAATCCAATAAAAAAATCTCGCCATTGCGCCAGGAGTCAACAGCTTCCCGCCAATGCCAGTCATGGCTCTCCGACCGGCGAAGAACAAAGTTATCCAAACTGTATGAATTGGGTTTATATTCAAATGTCAGGTTAATTGAACTGCTTGCTCCCTTATTGTAATAAATCCATGTTTCTGTGTTGGCTGTTTTCTGCATATTCTGAGGAGGTCCGTATACGATATAAACCATACCGCGGTCAGTTTTCCAACCGGGTTTCGATGTCGAAAAATAGTAATTGGCAAAGTAAACCCTGTTGTAATAGATTCTGATCAGCTCGCGTGCACGGCCTGTTGTATTTCCAATTTCCAGCCAGAAATTATCCAAAGTAAGTTTTTGGTTTTCTGCAGCGAGCAAATTGTTATAATCGGCTGATGTTGTGATATAAGCCAGGGGATCGATCATTTCTTTAGCCGTTTTGATTTTTGGAAAATTTTCTCCAAAATCCATCAGAGTTAATCCGTCGGAATAATTAGTATCGAATCTGAAGTGATACAATCCTTCATTGCTGAATGTCAATAAAAGTTCGGGCGAATAATCGAGGACATAAATACTATCGGGTGTTGTATAGTGTAACTCATCGGGGGAAGTTGCAAATGTCGGACTGGGCAATGGCGTATCATTAAAATAATAATCAATAAAGAGCTTATTGTACGACTTGTTGCGATGCTCAATCCGGTAAATCACTCCCGGAACCAGGACATTATTAAAATAAGGAATTCCCTGCTCGTTCAGTAAATTAAAGTTCTGGTCGGAGAATTCGGAAGTTTTATCCACGTCAATAAATTTTAAATTAAAATCTTTCCTTAGCAGATCGCGAGCAACAATTCTAAGTTGATAGCGTTTCCCGAGTTCAGCTTTGAAAGGGATCTGCGATAAAAAACGTCGTCCTACGCTTTCCTGTTTGATGTAATACTTGTAAGTAATACTATCTGCCAGGACTGGTTTATCATCAATAATTTCGAAATTCTGAACTTGAATAGAGACCTGGCTGACAAATTCACCGGAAACATTGGCCTGATTAAAAAGTAATTCGTTGGGAAATAACTTAACAAGTAGTAAGGATTTGTCATCAGTATTGTGGTAAACTCTGTAAGCCGGATGAAAACGTGAACTGGCCGGATTATATATCGCAGCAAGATTCCAACGACTACCAGTTGCCGTGTATAAGGTAGCACAGCATACTGCAACCAGAACAATTCCGGATAAACCGGAGAAAAAAAATACTTTCCTTAAGTGTTGATTGTTTCCTTTGCTCATTCCATAATAAATAACCGATCCTAATTTACGGAATTTCTTTTTTCTTCCAGTAGTTCCAACTCATTTTGAAGTTTCTCCCAATGTGGCATTAATTCAGCAACCCGATTTCTGAGCGCATTATATTCACCAAAAAAATCCGAATCTGTGATTTTCTCACCCTTACTAAGGAATGAATCCATCTCAGCAATTCTCGATTCGGAAATTTCAATTTCCCTCTCCACTTTATTAATTTGTGATCTGATTTTACGTATCTCCCGATCGAATTCCTTACGTTCCATATAAACGATCTTTTGATCAGAATATTCATTTTCAGTCACTTTTTTTGTTCTGGCAGATTCATTCAGATTGAGTTCATGAAGGCTTTCCAAATTTTTCTTTATTAAAAAGTCAAAAATATTTCCCCGATACTCCCGAATTTTTTTATTGCGGAATTCATATATTTTCTCGGTCAATCCGTTTAGAAATTCCCTGTCGTGCGATACTACAATCAAAGTGCCATCGTAGTTGATTAGTGCCTGCTTCAAAATATCTTTAGAGCGCATATCCAGATGGTTCGTGGGTTCGTCAAGTACCAGAAGATTATAGGGTTCAAGAAGTAATCGGGCCAATGCCAGCCGGGATCTTTCACCTCCTGAAAGCACTTTAACTTTTTTATCGATATCCTCGCCACTGAAAAGAAATGCTCCCAGAATATCACGAATCTTACTTCTAATTTCACCAACAGCTACGCGATCGATTGTTTCAAAAACAGTAATATTTGCATCTAATAGTTCATCCTGATTCTGAGCATAGTAACCAATTCTTACATTATGCCCAAGCTTATATTCTCCCGTATAATCGAGTTCTCCCACAATTATTTTCGACAGGGTTGTTTTTCCTTCTCCGTTGCATCCCACAAAAGCTATTTTCTCCCCGCGTTCAACAATAAGCTCCAGCTTATCCAGTACCCTATGATTGCCAAATTGTTTTGATAAATCATTAGTCTTTATTACCACGGTACCTGAGCGGGGAGCTGCCGGAAACCGGATATTAATGCGATTTAAATCTTCGATATCTATTTCAATAATTTCCAGTTTTTCAAGTTGTTTTATGCGCGATTGCACTTGTACGGCTTTAGTTGCTTTATAGCGAAAGCGTTCAATGAACTCCTTTGTATCTTCTATTTGTTTCTGTTGATTTCTGTACGCCGCCATTTGTTGCTCGTGCCGTTCCTTTCGGAGAGTTACATATTTTGAATAGGAAACAGAATAATCGTGGATCTTTCCAAGTATGATCTCCAGCGTGCGTGTGGTTACTTTATCGAGAAATGTGCGGTCATGCGAAATAAGCAATACCGCTCCATGGTATTGACTAAGAAAACTTTCGAGCCATTGAATCGATTCAATGTCCAAATGATTGGTTGGTTCATCGAGAAGAAATATATCAGGAGCCTGAAGTAATATTTTTGCCAGTTCGATCCTCATTCGCCATCCGCCACTGAATTCCTGCGTCGATCTTGTAAGATCTGTATCCCTGAAACCCAACCCCAATAATGTTTTTACGGTATTGGCCTCAGCACTTGCAGAATTCAGAAAATGAAGCCTTTCGCTTCTATCCGCTACCCGCTCAGCAAGTTCCATGTATTCCTCCGACTCGTATTCCTTACGTTCGGCTAGCTGGTGGTTCAAGTGATTAATTTCTTTCTCCAGTTGGTGAAGATCTGTGAAGGCCATCATGGCTTCGTTAAGAACAGATCGTGAATCGGTGTATTTCATTTCCTGAGGTAAGTAACCCAGGGTAATATCGTTCGGTATAATAATCTGACCCTTCTCAATGGAAGCGATTTTCATAATGGCTTTAAGAATAGTCGATTTGCCTGCCCCATTCTTTCCAACCAGCCCAATACTGTCACGGGCATTGATCTGAAATGATATATTATCAAACAATTTCCGGTCGCCATATTGTAAACTTACCTGTTGAAAAGAGATCATGATATACTTTTTGTGCAAAATTAGTTTTTTCGATCATTCAGCCATTACTATCTGCAAAACGATCCATTCCCCAAATCAGAAGCCAAAATTACGGTAAGCTTTCTGATCCACAATTCCTATCTTTGCTGAAAATGTAGCGTTGTGGGCCGAAGAAAGAAACTTCCAGTCATTGAAGATCTCGAAATTACTGATTTTGCTGCCGAAGGTAAGAGTTTAGCCCGGTTTAACAATATCGTAGTATTTGTACAAGGCATGGTACCGGGTGATATAGCCGATATTCAGATTACGAGGCAAAGAAAGAAGTACATGGAGGGTTATGCTGTGAAGCTTAAGAAAGAATCGGACGATCGTATGGTCCCTTTTTGCTCACACTTCGGGACATGTGGTGGCTGCAAATGGCAAATTCTTGCATATGAAAAACAACTAATGTATAAGCAACAACAGGTATCCGATCATTTGCATAGAATAGCAAAAGTTTCCGTGCCTGAAATTAAACCTATTATTGGATCACAAAATCAACAATTTTACCGGAATAAGCTGGAATATACTTTTTCATCTAGCCGATGGTTAAATGATGAAGAGATTAAATCGGGAGTTGAATTTATAGACAGACGTGCCCTGGGCTTTCATTTGCCGGGTAAATTCGACAGGATATTAAATATCGACAAGTGTTATTTGCAGCATGACTTCTCGAATCAAATACGCAACAAGGTCAGGGAATTTACCATTGAAAACAATTATGATTATTACAATCAACGGAGTAATTCAGGTTTGATGAGAAACCTTATTATTCGTAATTCAGGTATGGGTGAGTGGATGGTAATTGTAGTCTTTCAGAATGATGACAGAGATAAAATTATTCCTCTGATGAATCTGCTTAAAAGCGAATTTCCTTCTATTACTTCACTACTCTATGTTATTAATCCTAAATTGAACGATACGATCAATGACCTCGAAATTCATCTCTATTCAGGTCGGGATCATATTTTTGAAAAATTAAACGGACTGATATTCAAAATCGGTCCAAAATCATTTTTTCAGACAAATACAGCACAAACCCTTGAGCTATATAAATTAGCGCTCAAATTTGCAAAACTTAATGGAAATGAATTTGTCTATGACCTTTATACAGGAACCGGTACTATTGCCAACTTTATAGCTCCACATTGTAAAAAAGTGATCGGTATTGAAAGCATTCCTGATGCAATAGAAAATGCGCGGATAAACTCTGAGATTAACAAAATCAAAAACACATCATTTATTGTTGGCGATATTAAGGATGTTTTGAATCAGGATTTCTTTACAAAGTATGGCCTGCCGGAGGTAATAATCACCGATCCTCCACGTATGGGCATGCATGCTAATGTGGTTGAAGCAATTATTGAAGCCGCTCCGAAAAGAATTGTGTATATTAGCTGTAATCCGGCTACTCAGGCCCGTGATATCCAACTATTAGGCGATAACTACGAAGTAAATATTGTTCAGCCGGTTGATATGTTCCCTCACACTCATCATGTCGAAAATGTTGTACGTCTTGATCGCGTCTGATTTTCTGTTGAAAACCTGAAGTGAATTTTTTAAAGAATTGTAATAACTTAATCTCTTTAAATAGAGAGAAATGGGTGGATTTTTTCATGGGATTTTTCAATTTTTTTTCCTGATCGGATATATAATTCTATTTATCGTATCCATAATCATCTTGCGGCCATTCAGGATTCATAAACGGAGACGGGGTTCAACTATTTCGCTTAAAGTCAGTTATCTGATATTCCTTGCATTATTCTTAACTTTCACCTATATGCTTCTTTTTGGAGAAAAAATTATAGATGAGAATGAACAATCCTATGATAGTATTTTCAATATTTATTTCCTCATTTTTCTTACCGCCACAATTGTTCCCAATGTGGGTATTATGATACGTAGAAGGATTAAAAAAAACAGAGTAGAATACAATATTATATTTACTCTTGTTAACCTGCTATATGGGTTATATTTACTTTTTCTCATAGCATCGGGTCAATGGGCTCTTCTATAAATACCCGCGATTTTTATAATAAACTGATTATTAAAATGAAAACTATCAGACCTGTCTTTTGTCTTACTAATAAAGAATATCCAAAATCTTAAACCGTATTAAAAAGAAAGTCCTTCGAAAAACTCTCCCTTATAATAAATAATATTCCTGTCAACCTTAACATTCATAATAATCAAATCGCGGTATATTTCGAATGTGTTAATAAGATCATTTATCAGGTATTTTTTTTCGCCATCCGTGAAAAGCCATATTCTGTTTGTGTTGTCGATATAAGCAACTGTATTCCAATCCATTCTGTAATTTCGGGGGACATATCCTTCTAATTCGTAGACTTGTCCGTTATAAAAAATCTTGAAATAATTATATTCCGTGTATAGTAACAAATTATCCTCAGTGGTGTAGATTTCGGGCGAAAAGCTACTTACTTCCAACACTGAACCCTTATAAAAAACCTTAAATGCTCCCGCATTATCGATATAAGCAACAAAACCATCCCCGGTTTTAAAACTCACAGGGGGAAAATTTTCAATCACATAATCCTGTCCTCTATAATAGATATGAAACACGCCGTCCAGTGGATTTACGTAAGCAACCACATCTTTACCGGCTTTGAATGATAATTTTCCAACATGACTTAAAATTATGTGATTCTCGCCACGATAGTAGATTTTGAAGTCGCCGGAAAGGGATGAGATATAAGCCACAATATTATCTCCACTTTTCAGATTTGATATCGGTAAGCCAATTAAACCACTTTCGATATCTTCTGTATTACCATTATAATAAATTCGAAGCGATTCTAAATTTTTATCATAAAAAACGATGAGGCTGTCTTCTATCTGGTACAAAGAACAGCGCATACTCAGTGTTACTACCTCACTATTCTCAATTACTTTCAATTTTTCGAAAATTGTATAGGCAGCCAAATGGTCGGTCGCATAAAAATTGGTTACACCTCCCGACTCAAGCTTAATGATTTCACCATCCTTGTAAAGTTTTAGGTGTCCCTGGTTATTAAGATAAAGAATGCAACTCCCTCCAATAGCAAACGACTCTACCTGAAGATCTTCAGCTTTTAGACTTTTTCCATTGTCGAAAATAAAAAACCTGTCGCGATAATCCGTGTAGGCTCCTAATCGCTGCGCATTACCAGCCAGTGCAAATAGTAAAAAAAGAATGGTTAGGAAATACTTATTCATTTGATATTAATTTACAGCTCAGTACAATAATATATTTGTCTTCAAAGTAACGTATCTAATTAGGATTTATATTGTGTGATACAATAAATAATATTCGCTACTGATAAGCAACGACTTCATTTTCAGGATCCCAGTTCTTTTTAGATACATAAGCTGTATTAAACTGCCAGAAGAGCGCTATATAAAATACCTGGGTTGTTTCATACCTTGTAAGATCACTAACATTAAAATCAGTACTGTTTCTCACGGCTACATAACTATGATCAAGAAAGTCATTTAAATAGTACTTTGCTCTGATGTTAATTCCTCCCGGAAGTTGTATGCCTCCAAAAACCGAAGGAAGAAACAGCGGAGTTTGTTCCCCGATCCATGAAGAATAAATACTTTTATCCCCCTTCCGACTATGGGTGTTAGTCCAATATTTCTCTTTAAAATGCAGTGCCAGTTCAAGCTCTCCTCCCATATAAATAAATAAATGATCTTTAAATGATCCCAGTTTTAAGGAGAGTGGCACACCTAAAGTATATAATCGTCGAATAATTTTATAATTTATCATCAGGTTTCCGATTTGTTGATCGGGCAATACCTCATCGGTAATTAACCCGACATTTCGAAGACCTACACCTGTGAATATACCAATATTATTAGTAAAATCGAGATGCCATTCCTGACATAGATGCAAAAAAGCAGTAAAGCGCACATTAGATTTTGTCAGCTCAGCCTGCGGATATTCAGAATAAAATGCATCGGTAAATTCAACCTCACTTAAAGAAAAAATAAATTCTGTAACTGTTACCGAATAAGATTTTTGGGCACGAATTCCTGGGGAAAGAAATATAAAACTTAATAGGAAAAGGATAGCTCTGGATTTCATAGTAAGTTCTGCTTAAATCGGGAATTATTCAAAAGTAAACAATAAATGAATGTACTCAAAAAATAGAGAATAAATACTAATTGTTTTATTGTCATTAGTAGTTAGTAATAAACCTTAAAATAAATTAATCGGATTATACGTTCAATTATAAGCTTATGATGAATTTAACTTTTTTTAAAATAATTTTAAAATTGATTAAACATACAGTCTGTTAAATTGTTAGTATTTTTGTATGATCTAAATCATCACTATTAGATAACGAACATCATAATTATTAATTTGACATGGGTCATTTCATTTAATATATTTACAATTCTTGCGGATAATTCCACGCAACAATAAATAGCATGATGCTAGAAGTTAAATATAATATAAAAAGCTTAATTTCAAGTATTTACGAATGCCAAAAGAAGATTATTATCAATCGCAGGTTTATTCGGGAACTTGAAGCGGAAGGTCACACTACCATGCACCTCGAAAGAGAAAACAGAGAACTTGAAGGACAGATCTCAGACTTTCAAAAGGAACTCAGAAAGAAATATCAGTTCTCGTACTAAACTAACTTTTTTGTTAAAACCATATAAACGGAGGCTGATTAACATCAGCCTTCTTTTTTATAGGTGAATTACCTCTCCATAAGCGGCAGCGGCAGCTTCCATAGTTGCTTCCGACATTGTCGGATGCGGATGAACTGATTTGATCAGTTCATGACCAGTGGTTTCAAGATTTCGTGCAACTACCATTTCGGCAATCATTTCAGTAACGTTAGCTCCAATCATATGAGCACCTAACAATTCTCCATATTTTGCATCGAATATAAGTTTCACAAAACCATCTTTTTGGCCGGCAGCATTTGCCTTTCCGGATGCAGAATAGGGAAATTTGCCTATCTTAATTTCATAGCCTGCTTCCTTTGCAGCTTTTTCATTCAGTCCTACCGAAGCCACTTCAGGAGTAGTATACGTACAGCCAGGTATATTATTGTAATCGAGAGGTTGTGTATTTAAACCTGTAATCTTTTCTACGCAGATTATGCCTTCAGCCGAGGCAACATGGGCTAGCGCTGGTCCGGAAACGATATCTCCGATAGCATATATTCCTTTAACCGACGTCCGGTAGAATTCATCAATCTTAACTTTTCCATTCTCAACTTTAATACCAAGCTTTTCAATTCCAATGTTTTCGATATTTGGAGTTATGCCCACTGCTGATAAGACGATATCGGTATCCTGTAATTCCTCTCCCTTTTTTGTCTTAATGGTCACCTTGCACTTTTTCCCTGAGATATCAACTTTCTCAACTGTTGAGCTGGTCAGTACATTTATTCCCATTTTTTTAAAAGAACGCTCAAGCTGTTTTGATACTTCTTCATCTTCAAGTGGTACAACAGCTGGCAGAAATTCAACAAGCGTTACCCGAGTACCTATCGAAGCATAGAAATTAGCAAATTCGCTTCCGATTGCTCCCGAGCCGACAACGATCATCGATTCTGGTTGCTTTTTGAGTGTCATTGCTTCCCGATAGCCAATTATCTTTTTACCATCTTGTTTAAGGTTAGGTAATTCGCGCGATCGTGCACCTGCCGCAATAATTATATGATCGGCAGAATATTTGTTCGTTTTACCATCACCCGACTCAACTTCCACGGTTTTATTATCGATCAGTTTACCGAAGCCCTGAATATGATCTATCTTGTTTTTTTTGAATAGAAATTGGATACCCTTACTCATTCCATCAGCAACCTGCCGACTACGATCGACCATAGCTGTAAAATCCGGTTTAATATCGCCCGAAATTGTAACACCATAATCGGCTGCATGCTTTGTATATTCATAAACCTGGGCACTCTTCAGAAGCGATTTCGTGGGAATGCAACCCCAGTTCAGGCATACACCTCCCAGTTCGCTTTTCTCAATAACACCAACTTTTAAGCCCAGTTGTGATGCACGAATGGCGGCTACATAGCCTCCGGGTCCACTGCCAATAACTATCAAATTGTATTTCATTTTAAGAATATTTATTAATAGTCCACAATAGTAATTATCAAAATTACATGATATTAAATTAAAATAACCTCAGAATATACCCTAATGTTCACAATAAGTTTCTAAAGAATAACTCCAGGGAAATAGTAACTCAATACAGCAAAATATTTTCTTTCGGTTTTTCTTGTCTGAAAATTAGCGGGGAGATCTAATTAATAATCACAGAAGCAGAAAGGTTGGCAATAGCTTTATTTTCTACTGAAATAATAATTGAGTATCTGTTGAGCCGCAATGAAGGAACTGATCTTATTATTCAGTACATCATCCTGTAACCTGATCAGCAGCTTTTGTATTTCGGTGTTACCATAAAAACTGTTGCTCAGAGTATCTTTTATGGTTTCATTCATCCAAAAAAGTGATTGCTTATTACGGCATGAGTCAAAATAACCATTCTGTGCAGTATGCTCTTTATAATCCAGAATGTTCTGCCAGATTTGTTCCATACCGGTGTTCTTTAAAGCAGAACAGGTTAGCACATTGGGCGTCCACCCCGATTCAGGCGCAGGAAACATATGAAGTGCCGACTTATATTCAGCAGTAGCTCTTTGTGTATTCTCTATATTCGAACCATCGGCTTTGGTAATGACAAGCAGATCTGCCATCTCCATTATACCGCGTTTTATTCCCTGCAATTCATCGCCCGCACCGAACAGTATAAGTAGCAGGAAAAAATCGACCATGGAGCGTACTGTTGTTTCCGATTGACCCACACCAACAGTTTCGACAAATATAATATCGTATCCGGCGGCCTCACAAAGTAGAATCGACTCGCGGGTTTTCCGGGCAACACCTCCCAATGTCCCTGCTGAAGGGGAAGGACGGATAAATGCATGGGCATGAGCAGCAAGAGTCTCCATGCGCGTTTTATCGCCAAGAATACTCCCTTTTGAACGCTCACTGCTTGGGTCAATGGCAAGAACTGCCAGTTTATGTCCACTCTGAGTTAAATAGGTACCTATTGATTCAATAAACGAACTCTTGCCAACTCCCGGTATACCGGTAATTCCGATCCGAATTGATTTACCTGTATAGCTTAAGCAAGCTTCAATAATTTTTTGAGCCTGCTGAGTATGTTCAGGTAAATTACTTTCAACCATTGTAATAGCAAGACTGAGAGTGGTTCTGTCTCCTTTTAAAATACCTTCAATGTAATCGGTATCCGACAAATTAGGCCGCTCCTTCCGACGTAAATTTGGATTCACCGATGGAGGCTGATTGAATCCTTTAGATACCGAGAGAGCACTTTTTAGATTGTTGTTTTTCTCCATCTGCCAGCAATGAAATATAAATGTACCTACAAATATACCCTTAATGGAAATATTTTCGACGAATTTACGAAGATCTGAATTTTCTAATCCTTCACATAACCTTCAATAAAAAAGTATTTCTTGTATAAGCGGGGATCGTTGGTCACTATGGTGATCCCATTTTTAAAATCACCTGAACGTCCTTTCGGATAGAATACGGCATCGATATAGGTAGAATCACCCGGAGCGAGTGTGCTCTTCTCCGGTTTTACGGCAGTACAACCACAGGACGGTTTAACACTACGAATTATCAAATCGGATTGCCCATCATTACGAATCAAAAACCGGCATTCCACCGGATTATCCTGAGGAATTGTATCATGATCAAATACATCTTCAATATACGTAGCCACAGGCGCAAGTGCTATTTGTTCCGAAGTCAGTTCACGAAAGTCTTCCCTTATATTGGCTGTTATGGTAAGCCTGACCTGCTTGTCTTCCCTTCCATTGAGCAATATCGGTATTTGATCGACCACAACATCCCAGTCGTCAATCTTATCCGTACAATACTGAACCTCTATCTGACCATATTCTCCTGGCTGTAAAACCTGGGGATAAACCATAAGGACAATATGTTCAGGAAGGTTTTCGAAATTTACTTCAACAGGATGATCAGTAGGATTGGCAATTATCAGATTCTCAATCCCGGTATCTCCCTTATATAAATATCCCAGGTTAATATGATTTGTTTTTGCATTTAATTCTCCAAGCTTATAGGGTAAAATTTCCTTTTTAAGAGGAGGTACCACAGTGCCACTTAAGGTAACAAACATATTGGCATTTTGGGCTGTACTCTGTACCTGAATAGTTTTGTGAAATGCACCCGGTCGTTTTTTCGGATCAAATTCAATTTCGATAAATCCTTCAGCACCGGGTAAGACCGAATCTACTGTCCAGGAAGGAACAGTGCAACCACAGGTTGTGCGCACATAGGTGATAACTAAAGGCTCGGTTCCTGTATTAGTAAAAAGGAATTTATGACGGACAAGACCTTTGTCCTCGAGGATACGTCCAAAGTCATGAGAATTGGATGGGATTGATAAATGGGCACCTTCATTTGTTTGTGAAAATGATACGAACTGAACGAACAGAAAAGCTAATAACAATATCTCCCTCATTCCAAGACTTTTATCCTTCAAACGAAGATAACGAATAGAAGGTTATACTTTATGCATGTTTTTACTCAAAAACATTTAAAAAATACTTTATTCGTTATTATACAAAAGATAAAATGAGGAAAGTATCCTTATTTAGCGTGCAGTCTGTATTCAATACCTAAATAAATGGCACAAGATTGATAATTCACATAATCCAGAGGATGATTAATATCGGCGGGGGGAACCCTATAACAAAATTCGCCTTTCAATGAAAGCATTAAATCATTATCTAATTTTACATACATCCCTATGCCTACTAAAAGTCCTGGATTGTATTTCTGGAACTTGGAATTAAGGTAATTAATAGGATTGCTCCTATCCAATAAAAAAACTGAATATTCTGTATTAAACATAAACACATTTTCTATACCCAGCAAAACAACAGGCCGAATATTTTTTTGAGCAAAAGAGTATTCCATACTCAATGGAATCCGGATCATATTATACTTTAAATGAATTCTGTAAATACTCTCTCTACTATCAGTTATAGTATTAGGAAAATCTCCCAGAAATTCATTCCTGCCATACATTAGATTGATCAAAGTATTCCAGCGCTGTGATATTTTTAACGGAAGTATTCGAAATTGTACTCCAAATTCCAGATTTACACTTTTGGCATGCGATGAAGATGTTGAATAGCCGAGAACAGAATAACGATAGCCAACTTTCGGGCCTATAAAAAAACGATCGGTAGTTGATTTTGCAAAAACCAGGCAGGTCTCATCCGGACAAATATCAGTATGATATCTTGTTGTAATATCGATTAATGACTTATGATTAAAATTTATATTGTCTATTTCAGGAAAGATATCAGGGTCATCGCGGAAAGTATATTTTAACACTCCCTTATATCGTTCGACTATACGAACTTTTTCATCCCCATATTCACTGATAATATTTATTTCTTCATAGCTTAACAGTATAGGTCCGGTGGTATCTTTTTCGAGAAAATAGTAATCCTTTTGCTGTGTTTCAAAGTAATATAGATCCGAAATGCCGTCAACCAGGAATTCAAAAAAAACCAGCTGAGTATCTCCTTCTATTTCAATAGTTCTCGAAACAAAATATCTCCCTCCGATAAACCGATATCCTATAATCTCACCCGGTGAATATATAACCGGTTCCGTATTCTTATCGGTACGGAAGATGCATGTCCTGCACATTTTTGGGATAGTCTGCAGATCAATTTGCCCAAAAAGAGTATCCATATCGAGTGTCAGAAGATAACCCGGTAGAAAATCTTTTTGTGCCAGAGAACTTAGAGAAAAACAACTGAATAGTGCAAGTAATAAAATAACGATTGACGAAGACAAAATATGTGATTTCATACTATTGATGGATAACAGATTATTGACAATGTAAATAATAATCAAGATACAAGCAAAAAAACATTTAAACTTCCGCTATGACTTTAACATATGACTGACTAAAGATTTCTTTGGTTTGAGAAAGTATTTCACTCAATGCCTCCTCATTTTTATTTGGTAAGTTTTTTCGCTGAAGACTTCTCCACTTTTTCTCGTATTTAGACTATTTTTATGCTTTCTTCATAGAAACAGAGACATTGCATGAGCATGAGGCTGCTAAATAGTCTGTTTTTTCTTCTGATTCTGGTTATTACTCCGGATTTATCCGGCCAGTTCTACAATGGACACCAAATGACTTTTGGCAAAAACCGGGTACAGTACAACGACTTTTACTGGTCATATCTTCGTTACGATCGCTTCGATACCTATTTCAGTGAGTATGGTAAACCCATTGCTGAGTACACGGCTCAGTTTGCCGATAAAGAGCTGACACGTATCGAAAACCTTTTCGATTATACTCTGGATAAGCGCATTATTTTCATCATCTATAATAAGCTTTCCGATTTTCGCCAGAGTAATATAGGACTTGTAACCGGTAAATCAGATAACAATATCGGAGGTTTGACTCAAATCGACAGAAATAAAGTATTTATTTTCTTCGAAGGCGATTACCATAAACTGGAACAACAGATCTCAGGAGCTATTGTGCAGGTGCTGATCGCAGAAATGATATATGGGCTCGATCTGAAGCAAAATCTGACCAGTTCAACTCTTATAAATCTTCCCGATTGGTATATCGACGGACTGGTTGCCTATATTTCAAAAGAATGGGATATTGAAACTGAAAATCGGGTAAAGGATGGAATATTAAGCGGAAAATATAAGAAATTCAGTAGGCTGGTGGGCGACGATGCCAGGTATGCCGGACATTCTTTCTGGCGTTATATTGCTGAAGTATATGGAGAATCGGTGATTCCCAGTATCATTTACCTGACCAAGATCAATAAAAATTCGAATATAGGTTTTCTCTATGTTGTGGGTGCCCCTCTAAAAAGCCTTGCCCGGGACTGGTTAGCGTATTATAAAAACCTATACTCAGAATATTCCAATCTGAATGAAATACCTGAAGAGGGACAACTTTTAAAACGCCCTAACAGGAGAAGGGTCTATCAGGAGATTAAAATTAACCCTAACGGTAAATATATCGCTTACGTGACTAACCAGATGGGGCAGTATAAAATTTGGATACACAATCTGGAGACAGGGAAGAAACAGAGAATTTTAAAAAAGGAACACAAGCTCGAACAGATTATTGATTACTCATATCCCGTGCTGGCATGGCATCCTTCAGGCCGTATACTGACATTTATAACCGAAGAAGAGGGCGGGTTGAAACTCTACTATTTTACTTTCGGTGAAAAGAAGTTACAAGAACGCAATCTGCTGTATTTTGAAAAAGTGCTCGACTTCAGTTTTTCACATGATGGTTCACTTCTTGTGCTCTCAGCAATTAAACAGGGAAGAACAGATATTTATGTACACAATCTTGCGGCTGGAACTAACTACCAGATAACAAACGATATAGCTAATGATTTCTATCCCCGGTTCATTAATGACTCAAAGCAAATTATATTTAGTTCCGATCGCCGGTCCGACTCTCTTTCGGTTGCCAGTACTGATATGAAAATGTCGCCGACAAACGATCTTTTCATTTTTGATTATATTTCAAAGGACGATCAATTAATGCGCCTTTCGGATGATAGCTATGTAAATAAGTTACAGCCACTTGAAGTAGGACATAATAAATTTATATCATTGAGTGATCGTAACGGAATTATAAACCGGTACTATTCCAAATTCGACAGTACTGTAAATTATGTCGATACTACCGTTCATTACAGGTATTATGCTCAAACAAGACCCCTTACCAACTATCCGCGCAATATTCAGGAACATGATTATGACCGGAAGGCCGGCACAGCCGCCGAGATTGTATTTAAAAAGGGACGGTTCTATATGTTTAACCGACCCTTCGAAAACGAAGCCTATCTTACGGAAGATTTGCCTAATACACAATTTCGGGCCAAGCTGACGAAAAAAATGATAAAAAAAGATAGTTTGCAAAATATTGAAATTATTGAAATTCCGGTGGATTCTGTGCAAAATAACAGGCTTGTATACTCTGAAGATACGGTAGATTTCGACAGAACCGAGATTGATATCAATAATTACATTTTCGAAATCGAACGCCTGAATCTGTACAACAGTAAACTTGAGGAACAGAACATCAATATTCGTGTAGTTAAAGAAGAGAAAGAGGAAGATAAGAAAGTAAGAATATACCAGGAGGCTTTTTACCAGAATTACATTGTCAGTCAAATCGATTTCAGCTTTCTGAGTGAATCCTACCAAGCATTCACCGGTGGTGCTGTATATTTTAATCCGGGTATAAATATGCTCATGAAAGTAGGCACACACGATCTTTTCGAAGATTACAAAGTAACCGGAGGGATACGTGTGCCCCTCGATTTTGAAAGCAGTGAGTACCTCCTGAGTTTCGAAAGCCTGAAGAAACAACTTGATCGTCAATACGTATTCCACCGCCAGGTTTTTAAACATTACGGAGGAGCAGATAACACCGAATATATTAAAACCATAACAAATGAGATCTCAGGAATTTATCGTTACCCTCTAAGCCAGGTAAATGCATTTGTTACAACTGTAGGGTTGCGAAACGACCGCAATGTGTATCTCTACGACCTGGATCTTACCAAAATGCCCTCAATACTTGAAAAGCCCGATGTATATAAACTCTGGGCAAGAGTGAAAGGAGAGTATATATTTGACAATACACGCTCGCTTGGCATTAATCTATATGGAGGTATGCGTTTTAAATTATTCACAGAATACTACCAGCGGCTAAACGAAAAGTTTGACTATCTCTTTGTATTTGGCGCTGATTTCAGACATTATATTGTAATCCATCGTAACCTTATCTGGGCCAATCGTTTTGCTGCAAGTACATCATTCGGAAGTGGCAGGCTCATCTATTACCTGGGAGGTGTCGATAACTGGACAAATCTGACACCCTTACGAACACCTACATTCATTCCCCTATCTGAAATTCGTATCGATGACACACAGAACTATGTCTACCAGGCCGTTGCCACTAATATGAGGGGATTCTCGCAAAATATTCGGAACGGAAACAGTTTTGCCCTCATTAATTCAGAAATCCGGTGGCCCATAATACGATATCTTGTCAATCATCCGCTGAGTAATGCCTTCTTACAGAATTTCCAGATTGTCGGATTCTTTGATATTGGTACTGCCTGGTCGGGTTTGCATCCATGGTCAGGGAAAAATGCCTATGATAATGATATTATACAACAGGGTCCCATTCTCATTGAGATCGATGCCGACCGGGAGCCCATAGTGGCGGGGTATGGATTTGGTGTGCGTTCCCAGCTATTCGGTTATTTTATCCGTCTAGACTGGGCATGGGGTATTGAAAATATGCAAGTGCTTCCCCGTGTATTTTATTTATCACTCAGTCTCGACTTTTAATTAATACTATGGCTTTACAACAAATTATTTTGCTTTGCATTGTCGGAATTCTTTCCGGTATTATTGCCGGAAGTTTAGGCGTTGGTGGCGGCATACTTATTGTACCCGCGCTGGTTCTTCTATTTGGCTTCTCACAACATACGGCCCAGGGTACCAGTCTGGCAGTTCTTCTTCCACCCATCAGTATTTTTGCTGTAATTAACTATCACAAAAACGAATATATCAATTATAAATTCACCCTTATCCTGTCCTGGTACTTACATTTTTACTTGGAAGTTATCTTGGCAGTGTTTTCGCGGTGCATCTTCCATCAAAGACCCTGACCCGGATTTTTGGCATTCTCATGCTCGTTGCAGGCTTAAGAATGATCTTCGGAAAATAGACCTTTTTCCGATAAAAGAAGGCATTTTTAAAGTGGGAATAAGCACTCCCGGGCAGCATTCTGCTTAATTTTATTTACTGGGGTATGCACTTGAAACATATAAAAATAATCAATAAATTAGGGGTAT
>CAZMVE010000022.1:0-22070 GCA_964569585.1 uncultured Bacteroidales bacterium
TTGTGTGGTACCACCTGGAATCGAACCAGGGACACACGGATTTTCAGTCCGTTGCTCTACCTACTGAGCTATGGCACCTTTATTTATTGGCGCTGCAAATCTAATAAAAATTGTTGTTTAACAAAAAAGGAAGTATTATTAATTCTTTCTCTACCTGACATTCGATATTGTGCAATGATAACAGTTCAATAAAGTCAATTTCCTTACCCATAATAAATTTAAAATTAGATGGTTTAACTGGGAAATAAATGATCATTTTTTACATTTGCAGGACTTTTGAGAGGAGATGCGAAGATGGAATTAAACACCTTTACGTTAGATAACGGGATCCGACTTATTCACCAGCCTACTAATTCACCCGTTACTCATTGCGGTATCATAATTAATACAGGTTCGCGCGATGAATTGGAACATCAGCACGGGATGGCTCATTTCATTGAGCATCTTATTTTCAAGGGTACACAAAAACGTAAAGCACACCATATACTAAGTAGGATGGAAGATGTTGGGGGAGAGATGAATGCATTCACAACCAAAGAGGAGACCTGCATCCAGATATCCTTTTTCAATAATTTTTATGCCAGGGCATTTGAAATTCTGACTGACATTTTAATCCGGTCGACATTTCCTGAGAAGGAAATACATAAAGAAAAAGATGTAATTATCGATGAAATTAATTCCTATAAGGACTCTCCCGTAGAACAGCTCTATGACGATTTTGAAGAACTGATATTTCAAAACAATCCAATCGCCAGAAATATTTTGGGAACTCAGGCAGCACTTAATACTTATTCCCGCCAGGACATTATTGAGTTTTTTGCATCCAATTATTTCACCACTGAAATGGTAGTATCCAGTGCCGGAAATATTTCCTACAAACGTATACTGGGATATTTTAAAAAATACTTCTCAGAATTTGAAAAAAGAATGCCTTCCTCTGTGAGAACAGTTTATGATACTTCATCGTATGTAGCAAAAACAATAAAGCAAGAACATAATACCTATCAGGCACATTGTATAACCGGAAACCTTGCATACAGTAATAAAGAAGAAAAACGCCTCGTACTTCATTTGTTGAATAATCTTTTAGGTGGTCCAAGTATGAACTCCCGTCTTAATATGGCGCTGAGGGAGAATAATGGCTTAGCATACAATGTAGAATCGAACTATAATACTTACAGCGATATAGGAATAGTCAATATCTATTTTGGTACCGATAAAGAAGATATTGACAAATGTTTAGAACTTATACAAAAAGAACTTAAAAGAATCAGAGAAGTCCGGCTTGGAACTATACAGCTTACTAGAGCCAAACGACAGCTTATTGGACAGCTTGCAATGGCGGCTGATAATAATGAACATCAGATGATTTCTAACGGAAGAAGTATGTTGTTATTCGACAGAGTCGATACCCTGAAAGAACTGAGCGATAAAATAAACAATATCTCAGCAGACGAACTACTGGACGTTTCAAATGAGATTTTCGATCCAAAAATTCTAACCCAATTAATTTTCTATTAAAACCTGTATAATGACCGATATATCGGAACAAATCGCCAACTATATCACTAGTCATTCGAGACAGGAAGATCCTGTCCTGGCGAAACTCAATAGGGAAACACACATTAAAATGATCTATCCGCGAATGATTTCCGGTCCGCTTCAGGGAAAACTCCTTGAATTTATTAGCCGGATGATCCACCCGGATTATATTCTTGAAATTGGAACATTTACAGGATATTCAGCTATTTGCCTTGCAAAAGGACTGGCAGAAAAGGGGAAATTAATAACCATTGAAATAAATGATGAATTAACCCTCTTTTCTCAGAAGTACTTCAAAGAAGCAGGGTTATCCTCAAAAATCGAACTGTTGATAGGAAATGCCATCGATATTATCCCAACACTGCCCTATACTTTCGACCTGATATTTATCGACGCTGATAAAAAAGAATATGTGAGCTATTACAACGCCGCTTTTGACAAGCTTGCTCAGGGGGGATTTATAATTATAGACAATGTCCTCTGGGGTAATAAAGTTGTTAATGAATCAAAGAATTCCGATCAGGAAACTCAAGCCATTAAGAAACTTAACGACTTAATTGTTAACGATCCGGGAGTTGAAAATATTATTCTCCCTATGCGGGATGGGATTAATTTGATAAGAAAAATTTAGACTGCGAACAAACAAAATGTTATTTACCTTGTTAATTAGTACGACCCGGAGGATCATATGTATACTACTTGTTGATCCTGACATAAATTAAATGGTTATATTTAATCCTTCAACTAGCCGCTACTAAATACAAAACAGGAAATTAATGAGTCATTATTCAATACGAGATCTTGAAAGGCTAACCGGAATAAAGGCACATACAATTCGAATCTGGGAAAAGCGATACGGACTCATTGAACCTGAGCGGACAATAACAAATATCAGAGCTTATTGTGATGCCGAGTTAAAGAAACTTTTAAATATTTCCATCCTAAACAAGAATGGATTTAAAATATCCAAATTAGCTAATCTGTCTCAGGAAGAGATAGCTCAGAATATCAGTAAACTTAACGATAGTCCTGCTGATACTGAAAGTTATCTCGAAAACCTGGTATTGGCAATGATTGATTTCGATGAACAAAAATTTGAAAAAATACTCTCCCATGCAATAATACAAATGGGATTTGAAGATACAATTATATATATAGTAAGTCCTTTCTTTGTAAGCGTAGGAATTATGTGGCAAACAGGTACAATTAATCCTGCACAGGAGCATTTCGTTTCTAATCTCATCCGACAAAAATTGTTTGTAGCCATCGATAGTCAAATGCCTGGAGACTCAACAAATACGAAAACCTTCTTATTGTATCTTCCCGAAGGTGAGTTGCATGAACTAAATTTGATCTTTTCAAATTATATGCTCCGGAAAAGAGGGCACAGAGTTATATATCTCGGACCCAATGTACCTTTTAATGATCTGGTTGAGATTGATCGATTCAAACCTTCGGATTACCTATTGACTTCAATTGTAACAGCTATTTCTCATATTGATTTAAAAAAATACCTGCAAAAACTCTCTCTGTCTTTCCCTGAAAAAACTATCTACGTTTCAGGAGAACAACTTTCACTTTATACTGATAAATTTCCTGAAAATATCAAATATCTGGCATCACCTCAAAATTTGGCTGCTGAACTAAATTATATCGCCTCTGTATAATATCTCTGCGGATAGGTTCTCATTTATTTATTCAATCTAATTGAAGCCCTGCACAGCAAACTTTCGGGGAATGCGCTCACAGAGATTATAAACTTACAGACTTTGCTTATTATATCCTGTCTTATTTAACACCTGCTCCCATCATCAAATTCAGATTCAAATTTACAATGAGAATAAAGGATGTTATTGTCTCATTTTCAATATTTTGTTTACTTTTATAATTTTTTTGTTAAACATTATGAAACAGCTAATTCATTATTTATAACTTATTTAGAATCATTCGAAATAATCGTTTATTAGCCCTTATAATTGGGCTTTATCTACTTTTTCTTATTTAAAATAGAACTGAAAAGGCTTAGTCAGACTAGGTCCCAGGTTTGCTCAATGTTTAACATTTCATTATTTTTGTTAAACATTTTGTATTGATAACTATTTTTAAAACCAAACGATATGACAGCAGTTGAATTTAACTACCAGTTAACTAATCTTTCAAGCAATCTTGAAAGATTTGCTTTGAGTCTCACATCGAATATGGAAGATGCAAAGGATCTTCTTCAGGAAACATTTGTAAAAGCTATCACCTACAGAGATAAATTTGAAGAGAATACCAATCTGAAGGCCTGGACATTTACGATCATGAAAAATACTTTCATAAATAATTACAGACGCAATGTAAAAGCCAATACAACTTTCGATCATACCGATGATTTGTACTACCTGAATATAAATACTGAATCAGAATCGACCACACCTGATAGTGAATATTCTGTAAAAGAAATTCAAAAGAGTATTGCAGAATTGACAGATGAATTTCGACTTCCTTTTGTTATGCATACACAAGGATATAAGTACAAAGAAATTGCGGATATACTTGACCTGAAAATTGGTACCGTAAAAAGCCGTATTTTTTTCACACGAAAAAAGCTGATGGAAAAACTTAAAGGTTATGATATGAATTAACCTATGTTTCCGATCTGAATGACGACAAACTTCTAAAAGAAAAACCTGAAATAAACTCAATTATTTAATGACACCACGCGATACTATATTAAAGGCTCGAATAAATGGTAACTCTGAAAAAAACCACGAATTTCTCAGAATAATCGACGATGATTATACTGCAAACAGTAAAGAAACACCATTGCGTGTCGATGCATTCGATCTTGATGATCAGGCAAAGATCAATAAAATTGCCTTGCACTTTCAGAAAATAGTTGAAACACTGGGTCTCGATCTTAATGATGATAGCATAAAAGGAACACCACAACGTGTAGCAAAAATGTTTGTCAGCGAAATATTTAGCGGACTTAATCCTGAAAATAAACCCAGGGTGACTCTTTTCGAGAATAAATTCCAGTATAATCAAATGCTGGTAGAAAAGAATATAAAAGTGCATTCATACTGTGAACATCATTTTGTGCCTATAATTGGTAAAGCACATGTTGCATATATTTCAGACGGATATGTGATAGGACTTTCCAAAATTAACCGGATTGTCGATTACTTTGCTAGACGGCCACAGATTCAGGAGCGCCTTACAGAACAAATAGCCTGGGAGTTAAAAGATGTACTGAAAACTGAAGATGTTGCAGTGCTCATCGAGGCTGATCATATGTGTGTAACCATGCGAGGAATAAAAGATCAGGAAAGTTCTACTACAACAAGCAGCTTTTACGGAAAATTCCTTGAACGTGATTACAGGAATGAATTTCTGACATACGTTTACAACAAAAAACATTAATTCCGGGTACTGATATAATTTAGGGTTATGGGTTAAAGGCTGTGATATAAAATCACAGCCTTCTTTTTTGTCAGATTAAAAGTTTAAAGCAACGCGTCGAATTAAGAATTAGTATTTCATTTAGGCAAACTTAAATAGTCTTTTCTGCCTTATTTCCGTTTAACGTATGTTCCGTAATTATTTATATTTTTGCAGCACAAAAGTAGAAATCGATGAATTCAAATTCCAGGTATGGCCTGAGAGGAGTATCTACTCAAAAAGAAGACGTTCATAAGGCAATTGAAGAATTTGATAAGGGTCTTTATCCAAATGCTTTTTGTAAGATACTACCCGATTTCATGACGGGAGATCCTCTTTACTGTACGATAATGCATGCTGATGGCGCTGGGACTAAATCGTCGCTGGCCTATATTTATTGGTGCGAGACCCACGACCTGTCTGTCTGGAAAGGTATTGCAAAAGACGCAGTGATCATGAATATTGACGATCTGTTGTGTATCGGTGCAATAGATAACATAATGCTGTCATCAACTATCGGTCGGAATAAGCTGAAAATTCCCGGTGATATTATTATGTACCTGTTGAAGGGATTTGACGAGCTGATTTCACAACTGGCAGACTATGGCATGAACATATTTCTTACAGGAGGTGAAACAGCCGATATCGGCGACCTGGTAAGAACAATCGTTGTTGACTCTACTGTAGCCTGCCGGATGAAACGCAAGGAAGTAATTGAGAATAATATTCAACCGGGGGATGTTATTGTAGGCCTGGCATCCTATGGAAAGGCCACCTATGAGAGTGAATATAACAGTGGTATCGGGAGCAATGGACTTACTTCGGCCCGACATGATCTATTCCATAACCATCTTGCTACAAAATATCCTGAAAGTTACGATGATCTGATACCAAAATCACTGGTCTACACCGGGAAACTAAGCCTCAAAGAGAAAATTCCTGATTTGAATATCGATGCTGGAAAGTTACTGCTTTCAACAACCCGTACTTATGCCCCGGTTATTATACCTGTACTCAAAGAGCTTCGACCTTCTATTCACGGAATGATACATTGCTCAGGCGGTGCACAAACAAAAGTGATGAAATTTGTTAAGAATCTACATGTTATTAAAGATGATCTCTTACCTGTCCCTCCTATTTTTAAAATGATTCAGGAGCAATCCGGAACGAAATGGCATGAGATGTACGAAGTATTTAACATGGGGCACCGATTCGAAATATATCTTCCAGCAGAATTTGCACAGGTTGTTATCGATATCTCAAAAAGTTTTAATGTCGATGCCCGGATAATAGGACATGTTGAAACAGCTAAATCAAATAAGCTGACTATTAAAAGTGAGTATGGTGAATTTATTTATTGAATGATTCGTTTATGGCAACAAATCTGATACTTGATAAACTGGAAGGAGTAAAAAAACGCTTCGAGGAAGTCGGAAACCTTCTGACAGAGGAAAATATTGTAAAAGACATGAAGCGTTACATACAGCTTAATAGGGAATATAAAGAGTTGGATCCGGTTGTAAATGCTTATAAAAATTATAAGATCCTATTAAGCAATATCGACGACGCAAAACAAATTTTGGCTTCCGAGAAAGATGAAGAAATGCGTTCCATGGCAAAAGAGGAATTGGATATGCTCTATGTAAAAGTGGCACCGCTTGAAGAAGAAATTAAAATACTCTTATTACCTGCTGATCCTGAAGATGATAAAAATGCAGTTCTTGAAATCCGTGCGGGAACAGGTGGCGATGAAGCCAGTATTTTTGCAGGTGATCTATACCGTATGTATGGTAAGTATTGTGAATGGAAAGGATGGAAAATGGAGATCAATACATTCACGGAAGGAACTGTCGGAGGATATAAGGAAATTATTCTGAATGTCACAGGTGAAGGTGTTTACGGCATATTAAAATATGAATCAGGGGTACACAGAGTTCAGCGTGTACCCCAAACAGAAACACAAGGCAGGGTTCACACTTCAGCAGCCACAGTAGCTGTGCTACCCGAAGCTGATGAGTTTGATGTCGATATGAAACTGGATGATATCAGGAAGGACACCTATTGTTCTTCCGGTCCCGGTGGCCAATCGGTTAACACTACCTATTCAGCCATACGCCTTACCCACATGCCCACCGGATTAGTGGTAACCTGTCAGGATGAAAAGTCACAACTGAAAAATCTGGATAAGGCGATGAAAGAGTTGCGTACCCGATTATACAATCTTGAATACCAGAAGCGCCTCGATTCCCTGGCCGCAAAACGTAAAACCATGGTTTCTTCCGGCGACCGGTCGGCAAAAATCCGTACCTACAATTATCCACAGGGTCGGGTTACCGATCATAGGATAAACCTTACAATGTATAATCTGCAAGCGATTATTAATGGAGATATTGAGGAAATTATCGATAAGTTACAGATGGCTGAAAATGCCGAACGTCTGAAAGAAAGCGGACTAAAATAACTCTGAAATGAACAGCGAAAACCTCTTTTCAAATATCCGGCGTAAAAAGAGTTACCTGTGTGTAGGACTCGATAGTGCCATCGAGAAAATTCCCGGGCACCTTAAAAATTATGAAAATCCAGTTTTTGAGTTCAACAAACAGATAATAGACGCAACAGCCAGCTATGCAGTAGCCTATAAACCTAACCTTGCCTTTTACGAGTGCAGAGGGATTGAAGGTTGGAGAGATCTTGAACTAACTGCTGAATATGTTAAAAAGAACTATCCGGAAATCTTTCTCATTGCCGATGCCAAAAGAGGCGATATTGGCAATACATCGAAAATGTATGCCAAAGCATTTTTTGAAAACATGAATTTCGATGCAGTTACTGTTGCACCATACATGGGAGAAGATTCCGTTGCGCCATTCCTTAATTATAAGGGCAAATACATAATAATTCTCGCACTAACCTCCAACCAGGGAGCTGCCGATTTTCAATATTTTGCATCAAAAGACAACAAATCCCTATTTACCGAGGTGATCGATAAATCGAAAACCTGGGGCAATACCAATAATATCATGTACGTTGTAGGAGCCACTAAAGCTTCCATGCTGGGTACCATTCGAGAGCATATTCCGGATCATTTTCTTCTGGTTCCTGGTGTTGGAGCACAGGGAGGAAGCCTGGAAGAAGTTTCCAGGTATGGATTGAATCAACATTGCGGGCTCCTTGTCAATGCCTCCCGATCGATAATCTTTGCCGGTGACGGAACCGATTTTGCCGAAAAAGCTGCAAAAGAAAGTCATATATTACAACAACAAATGGAAAAACTACTTAAAGAATCAGGCTTACTCTGATATTTTCATTTTCTCCTGTATTTCTTATCTTTAAAAATAAACCTGAATCAAATGCAGGAAGCGTTATTACATTATATCTGGAAAAATTCGTTATTCGAACCAAAAGAATACACTGCCGACACCGGTGAACTAATTAAAATCATCGAACCCGGATTACACAACCATGACGGGGGCCCTGATTTTACAAATGCCAGGATTGAAATAGACGGTACGGTTTGGGCCGGGAATATTGAAATTCATATACAAGCTTCCGAATGGTACAGTCATAACCACGATTCGGATCGAAGCTATGATAATGTCATCCTTCACGTGGTAACCGTTAACAACCGTATGTGTTACAACTCACAGGGGCGGCAAATCCCGTGCATCACCCTTACGATTGATGAAATTATCCAAAATCGCTATAACGAATTGTTTCGTAGTAAGAATCTGATACTGTGCAGCCATTCAGTTAATAGAATCGATCCAACAAGGAAATCTTTCTGGTTAAATGCTTTAACCATTAAGCGATTAGAAAAGAAAAGCTCCTATTTTCAGGAATTACTCTCCTTTACAAAAAATAACTGGGAAGAAACCTTATTCATTCATCTGGCTCGGAGTCTTGGTTTAAAAACCAATGCACTACCTTTTGAATTATTAGCAAAATCAATCGCACTAAAGTTTATAAACTCGCAGCCGGGTAATATTTTCCGAACAGAGGCCATACTTTTCGGTCAGGCCGGATTTCTTGAAGAAGATGCTATAGATGAATACCATCGTGATCTGAAAAAAGAATATGAATATCATAGGAAAAAGTATCGGCTTAAACCCATTGATAAGCATCTCTGGAAATTTTTACGTCTTCGCCCATTGAACTTCCCTACCATTCGAATTGCACAATTAAGCGATTTGCTTGCAAAAAATTCCAATTTATTATCACAAACACTGAGTTGTTCGAAAATAGAAGAATTATATTCAATTTATTCCTGTGGTGTCAGTGAATACTGGAAAAACCATTATACATTTGGAAATCAATCGACCGAAACAAAGAAATATATTGGCAGTAATGCTCTTAATAGTATAATTATCAATACTTTAGTGCCATTAATGTTTGTATACGGCGAAATGAAAAATCATAATGAATTGAAAGAAAGGGCCATTCACTACCTTGAGCATATGCCACCTGAAAAAAACCACATCACACGGATGTGGAAAAAATTGAACTTCGTACCTGAAAATGCTGCGGATACTCAGGCTCTAATTGAATTAACAGAAGACTATTGCTTAAAAAAACATTGTCTCGATTGTCAGATAGGCCATTTAATACTTAATCTGGAAGAAGTATGAAACGTGACAGCTTTAAAAACGTGTATATAGCCCTGGGACTCTTATTTGGGATTATTCTGGTTGGTGTAATAGGTTTTATGATCATCGAGAACTTTAATTTTACCGATGCCTTCTTTATGACAATTATTACAATTGCCACTGTTGGTTTCCGGGAAGTTCATCCACTTTCAAGTACGGGAATGTATTTCACTGCATTTCTTATTGTATTCAGTTTTGGTATATTTGCTTATGCAGTGACCACTTTTACACGCTACGTTGTTGATGGCGCTTTAGGCCATTATTATAAAAGCAGACTAGTGAGAAATAAAATTCAGAAACTAAAGGACCACGTTGTTATTTGTGGTTATGGCCGAAATGGCCGCCAGGCAGTTCAGGAATTGCTTGATCATCATGTAAAAATTGTTATTATAGAACGTGATGAGCAAGTGATGGAAAACATTTTAGAAAATCCTGAATTGTTATATATACATGGTGATGCTACACGCGATGATACTTTGGAAATGTGCCGGATTGATCGTGCCAAGGCATTATTGGCAACCCTGCCTGTAGATGCCGATAACTTATTTGTTGTCCTTACTGCCCGTGAAATGAATCCGGATCTTAAAATTATCAGTCGTGCTTCCGATGAACACTCCGACACCAAACTTAAACGTGCTGGGGCAACAAACATAATAATGCCTGACCGTATAGGGGGTCAGCGTATGGCAAAACTCGTAATTCAGCCCGATGTTGTTGAATTTCTCGATTTCCTTATGCTTCAAAGTACTGAAAACGTAGCGCTCGAAGAAATTAGCTGCAGCCGGCTTAATAGTTGTTTCGAGGGTAAATCGATTCGAGAACTGGATATACGTAATGAGTCAGGTGCCAATATCATTGGATTAAAAAGAACAGACAATTCATACATAATCAATCCATTACCGGAAATACTGTTATTAAGTAATGACAAACTTTTTGCACTAGGTACTAAAAATCAATTGTCCCGATTAAGAAAAATACTAATTGAAGGTGAGGATACTTAAGGAAGTTCTTAAGTTTTGAGTTTAAAATAGCATGAACTGAAATAAGAATCGTTTGATGAAATTTAAAACCTGAGGCTTATATCTCTTATCCCATTATTATCAATAACTTTAGGTTAAAAGAAATTAGTCAATTCTTGTTAAATTATAAAAATTACATACCTTTGCACTTCTGTTTTTTTAGGGATAAATTATTTTAATTAAATATGTATTTAACAGCAGAATCGAAAGAAAAAATTTTCGGAAAATACGGAAAGTCTAATAAGGACACTGGATCTCCCGAAAGCCAGATTGCCCTGTTTTCCCACCGTATTCGCCACCTTACTGAACATTTGAAAAAGAACGCTAAAGATTTCAGTACACAGCGTGCACTTCTAAAACTGGTAGGTAAGCGCAGGAGATTACTGGATTATTTGAGAAACAAGGATATAAAAAGATATAGGGCAGTTCTAAAGGCACTTGATCTGAGAAAGTAATTGAATCATAAGGGCAATTGAACAAATTGCCTTTTTCATTTTTTTAGAAGAGGAGTAAATTAATCAAAAATTATCGGGCGGTATATAATAGAACCCAGCCCCATTAATAGCCTCTTTATGTGAAATTATTAATTGTCAAAAACATATGTATAAATCAATAGTTAAGACTATTGCTCTTAGCGACGGCAGAACAATAGAAATTGAAACAGGCAAACTGGCAAAACAAGCCGATGGAGCCGTTGTAGTTAAGCAAGGAAATACAATGTTATTGGGTACTGTAACTTATTCGAAAGAGGCAAAAGAAGATGTTGATTATATGCCATTACAAGTTGAATACAAAGAGAAATATGCTTCGGCAGGAAGATTTCCGGGAGGTTTTCTTAAACGCGAATCCCGTCCCGATGATTATGAAATCCTTATCTCTCGTCTGGTTGACAGGGCTCTTCGTCCATTATTCCCCGACAATTTTCATGCGGAAGTCTTTGTAAACGTATTTCTTATTTCAGCAGAAAAAGATATTATGCCCGATGCGCTGGCAGGTTTGGCAGCATCGGCAGCACTTGCCGTATCCGATATCCCGTTTAACGGACCTATCTCTGAGGTACGTGTTGCACGTATCGATGGGAAACTGGTTCTTAATCCTTCATTCTCAGAACTGACAAAAGCAGATATTGATATCATGGTTGGCGCCACCCTCGATAATATACTCATGGTTGAAGGTGAAATGGATGAAGTCTCAGAAGAAGAAATGCTCGAGGCAATAAAATTTGCCCATGAAGAAATTAAAAAGCACTGTAAAATTCAAATAGAACTTACAAAAGAAGTCGGTAAAGAAAATAAGAAAGAATACTCTCATGAAGTCAATGATGAGGAACTTCAAAAATTAGTGCTTGAAAAAACCTATGATAAAGTATACAAAATAGTGAAATCTACACCTGGAAAACAGGATAGACATAATGCCCTCGACGAAGTCAAACAAGAATTTACTGAATGGTATACATCAACACTCACAGAGGACGAAGATCCTAATGAATCACTTATCGAGCGGTATTTTCATGAAGTGGAAAAAAAAGCTGTACGCTCACTAATACTTAATGAAAAAATTAGAGTTGATGGTCGGAAAACCGACGAAATCCGACCTATTTGGTGCGAAGTAGACTACCTTCCCGCTGCCCATGGTTCATCAGTATTCACTCGTGGTGAAACACAGTCCCTCACAACCATTACTCTAGGTACCAAACTCGATGAAAAAATTATTGATGAAGTTCTAATAAAGGGAAGTGAAAAATTTGTTCTTCATTATAATTTCCCGCCCTTTTCGACAGGTGATGCCAGACCTTTGAGAGGTATTGGGCGACGAGAAATAGGACATGGTAATCTGGCACACAGGGCTTTGAAAAGGATGATCCCTGAAGATAATGCTTATGCTATAAGGATTGTGTCTGATATTCTCGAGTCGAACGGTTCTTCCTCAATGGCTACTGTATGTGCAGGTACTTTAGCTCTTATGGATTCAGGCATTCAGATCAGAAAACCAGTATCAGGCATAGCCATGGGGTTGATTACCGATACCGAATCATCAAAATACGCCATTCTCTCTGATATTCTCGGCGATGAAGATCATTTAGGCGATATGGATTTCAAAGTTGCCGGAACAAAAGACGGAATTACTGCAACTCAAATGGACATAAAAGTCGAGGGCTTATCCTATGAAGTGCTGACTGAGGCCCTGAAGCAAGCTAAACAAGGCAGATTGCATATTCTCAGCAAGATGACGGAAACCCTTGACAAACCCCGTGCTGATTATAAGCCACATGTTCCTCGGATTGAGAAGATAATAATACCAAAAGAAATGATCGGAGCACTCATCGGTCCGGGAGGAAAGGTTATTCAGGAAATACAAAATACGACAGGCTCAACCATCGTAATCGAAGAGGTAGATAATGTTGGTGTTGTCGATGTTTTTGCTGTTGATAAGGAATCGATTGAAGCTGCCATGATGAGAATTAAGGCTATTGTTGAAGTTCCTGAAATAGGTAAAATTTATAAGGGTAAAGTTAAATCAATTGTGAACTTTGGTGCTTTTATCGAAATCCTGCCAAATAAAGATGGTTTATTACATATTTCAGAAATTGAGTGGCGCCGGATACAGAATGTCGAAGACGTTTTAAAAGTTGGTGATGCTATCGAGGTTAAGTTAATTGATGTAGATGCTAAAACCGGAAATTTGAAGTTGTCAAGAAAAATTCTTTTACCTAAACCTGAGAATTCTGACAAACCTGATCGGCCCAGGGAAGGTGGAGAACGGAGACCTTACCAGGATAAATAGAATAAACAGCCCTTTCTAAGGGCTTTTTTTATCTCCCAATAGGCTATGAATTCATGGAGTGAAGACTACCTTACTAAATTGGAAAAAATACGAGATCAGATTTCTTCATCAGATTTTCGTTTTTACAACATTGGGCGTCTGCCATTGATTGCCAAAAAAACTGAAGAATTCTCAAAAAAATGCAACACCTGCAAATCAAACCTGCAAGCACTTACTGATCTTGCCGCTATGTTACCCGGATGTCTTCTGAAACCCGATACAAGAAAAAAATTTGGAGTGGAAAAATCCCGTATTGATAAACATCTGCATAAGGAACATCATGTACAATATGCTAACTTCTATTATTCCTACTATAGCTTTTTCGGTATTCTATCAGGGCTTATTGCAGGAAGTTCTCTCAGTCTCGTCATTTTGGGAGTAATAAATTTAAATTATCTCCTCATTTCTGGCATTCTTGGATTATTATCGGGTCAGATAATCGGAAAAAGACTTGATCGAAAAAAATATCAAAATAAAGATCAGATTTAGTAAATCTCTTATTAATTGATTCTTTAATGTTAAATCGCTTATATGTAATGTGTTAAGAGTGTCAACAACCAATAAACTGATATTTCATATAATAACTTATAAAATATTCTTAATAATTTATACCGTTGATACCTAAGCGGTTTTCTAATTTTTCTTATTTTAGCAAAAAGTTAAAACCTCCCTGATGGTTTTACTTTTATAATATTGAAAACATTGCTATGTTTGTATGTAAGCATTATTTGAAATTCAAACCAGCATCATTAAACTTAAATTAAATAATTAATAAATCATGAAAAAACTTACGCTGAACCTATTAACACTTGGTATTGCTGCCATCGTGCTTAGCAGTTGTGGAGGTCTTTCAAAAATGGTTGAAAACTCCAGCACAGTTAAATACGTGGTCACTCCATCTCCACTTGAAACTCATGGTGGTGAAGTAGAAGTAACCATTACAACAACTTTCCCGGAAAAATATTTTAACAAAAAGGCTGTTGTTATTGCCACGCCCGTATTAAAATATGAAGGAGGACAAACAGAATTCGAATCAACTACACTTCAGGGCGAAAAAGTAGAAGCAAATAATAAAGTTATCCCTTATGTGGGAGGTGAATACTCCTTCACTGGAAAAATCCCCTACATGCCCGAGATGTTGAAATCGGAATTGGTTGTGGAAATGAGTGCTCAAATTAAAGACAAAACTCCTGTTCCTATCCCAGGGATTAAAATTGCCGATGGAGTTATTGCTACTTCAACCCTGGTAAAAATTGATCCTATGACAATCCTTATGGGTGATAAATTCCAAAGGATCACTTCAGAATCATACGATGCTGAAATTCTATATGTAATCAATAAATATGATGTACGTAATACAGAATTGAAGAAAGCAGAAATTAAAGCTTTCCAGGAAAAAATTGCTCAGGCTTCCGGTGATTCAAACATTCAAATCAAGGGTTCAACTATTTCTTCCTATGCTTCACCCGATGGTGAATATGATCTGAATGAAAAACTTTCCGGTAATCGTGGAACTTCAGCCGAAAGATTCCTGACACGTCAGCTTAAAAAGATGAAAGTTGAAGGTTACGATGTTGAAGGATTCTTGAAATCCATAGAAACAGCTGAAGACTGGGATGGTTTTAAAGAACTCATGGAAGGTTCTGATATTCAGGATAAGGATCTTATTTTACGGGTTCTTTCGATGTATTCCGATCCTGCTGTAAGAGAGAAAGAAATCAAAAATATTGCTCAGGCATTTGAAGAAATTAAAGTGAAGATATTGCCGCTACTTCGTCGTTCACAATTGGCTGTGAATGTTGATAATATTGGATACTCCGATGAAGAAATCGCAGCACTGGCTCAAAGCAATATTGATACATTAAACCTTGAAGAAATTCTTTATGCAGCAACTTTAACTGATGATGTTAAAGAAAAACTCAGAATTTATCAGGCTACTGCCAAGAAATATCCAGAATGTATAAGAGCTAAAAATAATATTGGCTATGTATATATGCAAATGGGTAAATTGGCAGAAGCAAAGGCCGCTTTCCTGGAAGCTCAGGCAATTAAAGATATCGACATTGTTAAAAACAATCTGGGAGCTGTTGCATTAGCAGAAGGCGATCTGGCTACGGCTGAAAAACTATTTACCTCAGCAATGGGAGCTGGTGATGTAGTCAACTACAACCTGGGAATTATTAAAATTAAACAAGGTGATTATACTGCAGCTGTAAATTACTTCGGTAATAAACCTTCATTCAATGCCGCTTTGGCTCAACTGCTTAATGGTAATGTTGACAAGTGTTTAACTACACTGGGTGAACTTGGTGATGTTGACGATGCTATGGTTTACTATCTGAAAGCTGTTGCCGGTGCTCGTGGCAATAAACAAGAAGTAATGATTAACAACCTGCGCAAAGCTGTTGAAAAAGATGCCGCTCTTAAAGCATACGCTAAAAAAGATGCCGAATTCCTAAAATTTGTATCAAATGAAGCATTTGCTGGTATTGTAGAATAAAAAGAATTATTCAATATAAGAAAACGGCCTGTAAAACAGGCCGTTTTTTATTTGATAGAGGTATAATTTAATTTCTGGAAAAAATCCCAAATTATTATTCCCGCACATACTGAAATATTCAATGAATGCTTCGTACCGAACTGAGGAATTTCGATTGTGAAATCACATTGATTGACAATCTCCTGTTTCACTCCCCTTACTTCATGTCCAAACACTACAGCATAATGTTGATCGTTTACAGGATTAAAATTCTGAAGCAATATACTATTCTTAGTCTGCTCAATAGCGGCCAACCGGTATCCTTTAATTTTCAGTTCCTTTATTGCTTGCAGGGTTTCTTTGCAATAAACCCACTCAACTGAATCGGTCGAACCAAGTGCAGTTTTATGAATATCCTTATGTGGAGGTATAGCTGTTATTCCGCAGAGATAAATTTTTTCAACCAGGAATGCATCTGATGTACGAAATATCGATCCGACATTATGCATACTCCTTACATTATCAAGAACAATTGCCAGTGGAGTTTTTTTCTTGTTTTTGAATTCTTCCACATTGAGGCGATCCAGTTCATCATTTCGAAGCTTTCTCATCACTCGCAGTTTATGATCAATACAAATCAACAAAAAAAAATTATCTAATTAAAGTCATTAATCTAGAAGACACGATTCGTAAAGTGTTTTATTTGTCATACTGAAAAAAATGGATATTTTCGTAGCCCATTAGTTTAATCGCTGATTGTTATGAATATTCACGAATATCAGGGAAAATCGATTTTACTGAAATATGGTGTACAAACACCAACAGGTAAAGTAGCATTTACACCAGATGAAGCAAGAAAAGCTGCATTGGAAATACAAAAATCGACCGGAACTGATACATGGGCTGTAAAAGCTCAGATCCATGCCGGAGGAAGAGGAAAAGGAGGTGGTGTCAAAATAGCCAGATCGCTTGATGAAGTTGAAAAATACTCGAATGAGATAATAGGTATGAACCTGGTTACACATCAGACAGGTCCGGAAGGTAAAAAAGTACAGAAAGTATTGATCGAGCAAGGTATTTATTATCCCGGAGAAAGTCCTGTTAAAGAGTATTATATGAGTATCCTGCTCAATCGGAATACATGCAGGAATATTATCATGTATTCAACCGAAGGAGGAATGGACATTGAAACCGTAGCTAAGAAAACTCCTCACTTAATATTCAGGGAAGAGATAGATCCGGGAATTGGACTACAAGCTTTCCAGGCAAGAAATATTGCATTCAATCTGAAACTATCGGGTAAAGCATTTAAAGGCATGATCAAATTTGTTCATTCTCTTTACAGTGCTTATCTGGGAAGCGATGCTTCGCTGTTTGAAATCAATCCGGTAGTAAAAACATCCGACAACAGGATAATTGCTGCCGATGCAAAAGTAAATCTCGATGATAATGCGCTGATCCGTCATCCGGAATACCTGGAGATGAGAGATCATGCCGAAGAAGACCCTGCCGAAGTAGAAGCCTCGATGCACGGGCTTAACTTTATTAAACTCGATGGGAATGTAGGATGTATGGTCAATGGAGCTGGCCTGGCCATGGCTACTATGGATATAATTAAATTATCGGGTGGATATCCTGCCAATTTTCTGGATGTAGGGGGCTCGGCTAATGCACAGACTGTAGAAGCGGGGTTTCGTATCATTTTACGTGACCCTCAGGTTAAAGCCATCCTTATCAATATTTTCGGAGGAATTGTTCGCTGCGACAGGGTTGCACAAGGAGTTGTTGATGCTTACAAACTTATTGGGGATATTAAGATACCTGTAATAGTGAGACTTCAGGGAACTAATGCTGAAGAAGGTATAAAACTGATAGACGACTCAGGATTAAAAGTTTATTCAGCTATTACTTTGCAAGAAGCTGCCGATCTGGTTAAAACTGTAGTTGAATAGACTTAGCAATAAGGAAAAAATCGCAAATGAGTAAAATATCCTTAATTCGTTCTGAAGTAATTATTTAGTATCATTCTCTCCTTATAAGACTTATTATTTTATCTGCTATCTTTGTTTTAGTGTACTGAATAAATTGGATAATTTCGTAACCAGATATTATCTGTTAGGATCCGTTATGAAAAAGTTACATAAACTCATATTATATCATAGCATCTTTCCGTTTGGATATACATAGATTACCTGAACATATTCACGTTATAACCGTTTTTATAGCCTAATAGGATCAATATTTTAGTAGATAATATTCACTAATTGTAATATTGTTAAATCTCATTTATAATGATCCTTTTTGTGCTAATCTTTATCATATATTATTTTATCGAATCTACTTACTTTAGAGTATTATGTCGCTAATGACATAACCTGTATATAATAAATACTTAAAAAGAAAAACAATGAATAAAAGAAATATTATCATCATTGGGGCTGCAGGCCGTGATTTTCACAATTTTAACACTTATTTCAGAGATAATAATAATTATAATGTGGTGGCTTTTACAGCTGCTCAGATACCTGATATCGAAGGAAGAAAATATCCTGCAGAGTTAGCAGGAAAATTATACCAGGATGGCATACCCATTTATAATGAAGAAGAACTGCCAAGACTAATTAAAGAGTTTGATGTGCATGAATGTGTTTTTTCGTACAGTGACATACCCTATACTAGAGTAATGGCAGTAAGCGCTGTTGTAAATGCTGCCGGAGCAAATTTTGTGCTTCTAGGGTGGAAAGAAACCATGATTAAAAGCACTAAACCTTTAATTGCAGTTGGAGCAGTCAGAACAGGTTGTGGTAAAAGCCAGACTTCGAGAAGAATAATTGAGATATTAATGAAAAAAGGATTAAAAGTAGTGGCGATAAGGCATCCGATGCCATATGGAAATCTTATTGACCAAAAAGTACAGCGTTTTGCCGAGGTTGGTGATCTTAAAAAACACCATTGCACAATAGAAGAAATGGAGGAATATGAGCCACACATTGTAAGAGGAAATGTTATATATGCAGGAGTGGATTATGAGGCTATTCTAAACGCTGCTGAGAATGATCCTAAAGGATGTGATATTATTTTATGGGATGGAGGAAACAACGATTTTCCGTTTTATAAACCTGATCTGATGGTAACTGTTGTTGATCCGCACCGTCCCGGTCATGAATTAAAATATTATCCCGGAGAAGTCACCTTAAGACTTGCTGACGTAACAATTATAAATAAAATTGATAGTGCAGACTCAGACGCAATACAACTCGTCAGGGAAAATATTGAAAAAGTAAATCCTCGTTCTATAATAATTGATGGTGCATCACCTATTAAGGTCGATGATCCTTCGATCATAAGAAACAAAAGGGTTTTAGTAGTTGAAGATGGGCCCACCCTTACCCATGGAGAGATGAAAATTGGTGCAGGTACAGTAGCTGCCAAAAAGTTTGGCGCTTCAGAATTAGTCGATCCCAGACCATTTACAATAGGTAAACTATCAGAAACTTTTAAGTTGTATCCGGAAATAGGGACTTTACTTCCTGCAATGGGCTATGGAAAAGAACAATTACAGGATTTGGAAACAACAATAAATACTACTGACTGTGATAGCGTGATAATAGGAACTCCAATTGATCTGAACAGGATTATAAAAATTACCAAACCAAATACGAGAGTTTATTACGACTTACAGGAAATAGGAGAGCCCGATCTAAATACCATTCTTGATGAATTTGTTTTAAAATACGAATTAGGATAATTCTTTCAGAGGCTAGCTTAAAAGTGTGTTATTTTACAGACCACGTCTGCTGAAACACACGAAGGTTTGTGCTTGAATCTGACAAGAAATAACCAAGGAGCCGGGCAGTGGCTCAGATCAGTTATCTCAGGCTTGTCAACTAAATAATGGTGTGGATTATTGCCTTCAGGCAAAGTATAAAATTCTAGCATATAATTTCGAACTTGGCTTAAAAAGTCCTTACCAGGATCTTAATGCATTTTAATCATAGAGCAGGATCTGACTTAATCGGCTTTAAAATTAATCTTTCGGTGCGTTCCATCGCAAAACGGCATTTTTTTCGAATGCCCGCAGCGACAAAAGGAAGCTATTTTCATTTGTTTAAGGGTCCCCCCTGTTGAACTTTTGATAGAAAATTTTCCTTTAATTACCAATGGCCCATCTTTCATGACTTTCACCTCAGTTTCAGGTTCGATAATTACTTCTGTACTCTCCGGTTTAATACTCCCGGTTTCTGCTTCTTCCGATTTTTTATCGTCATTATATTTAAATGAAAGAGCCCCGGTCGGACAAAGATTGACCACTCTGATAATTTCATCAGTAGAAGCCCCATTCATGTCAACCCAGGGACGATTCCTGGGATTAAACACTTCAATAAGTTCTCTGTAACAAGTTGTTACATGAATACATTTTAAGGGTTTCCAGAAAACTGTGATTTCACCATTTGTGTATTCCCTGTTATTCTTCCCGTGTCTGTCATCTTCCATTATCAATCGGCTTATTATTCCTTCGCAAAATTCAGAAATATGAATTAAAAAGTAACAAGAATTTCAAACTAATAATACGTAAATTCGTTTAATCTACATGAAAAATGGTATGGAAATTGAGTAATAGTCGGATAAATCATAGTATGACCTTTAAGCTTTTCATTGGATTGATAATCACTTTTCTTATTTCTGACACTAGTTTTAGTCAGGATACACTTGTACTTTCCGAATCGGAAGTTCTCTATGGAGTAATAACCGATGGCGATACTCTGCTATTTTCATATATTGAACCTGTACATATTTTCCCTGGTCATAAATTTAATTCAAGAAGAGAATGGCGACGTTATGACCGCCTTATTCGAAATGTTAAAAAGGTGTATCCATACGCTAAATTGGCAGGTGCTGAATATGACACATTAGAAAAACGTATGTTAAGCCTGGAAACTGAAAAAGAAAGGAGACAGTATATTAAGCAGGTGGAATCGGAAATTATGAATGAGTACGAGGACGATCTGAAAAAACTTACCATTACACAGGGAAGAATTCTCCTGAAACTTATTGATAGAGAAATCGGTGAAACATCGTACGATCTTTTAAAAGAGTTGAAAGGGTCGTTCAGTGCGTTTTTCTGGCAAACTCTTGCACGTATATTCGGACACAACCTTAAAAGTGAGTTCGATCCGACCGGTGAGGATAAACTGTTGAATGAAATTATGATCCTTATCGAAAACGGACAACTTTGATTACTCATTATTCTGAAAAATGCTTCGACTTTTTATAGGCATAAAAATAGAACCACTCCCTGTTTTAAACGAATTCCGGTCAAATCTTATTGAAATACTGCATTCAAGTCAAATTAACTGGGCCGATCCTTTAAATTATCACATCACCCTAAAATTTCTTGGCGATGTGGAGGAATATTATGTTAACTCACTAACACAACTATTTGACCATATAGCTTCAAAAACCAGGATTTTTACCCTACATTACGGTCAGTTGGGATTTTTCGGATCTGAAAAACAACCCCGGGTTATCTGGTTTGGATTCAAGAAACAACATGCAATACAGGAATTGCAGTCATCGATTGAAAAGGTACTTACTGAGTTGGGCTTCAAATCAGAGGAAAAAGAATTCCATGCCCACCTGACTCTGGCCAGAATAAAAAAAATTAATGACGCTCAACCTCTTATGGAGTATCTGGAGTTAAAGAACCCGGAAATTGACGGAGAATTTACTGTGCAAGGATTTCAGCTAATTAAAAGTATATTGCGATCGGATGGACCTGAGTATTCAGTTGTAAAGGAATTCAAACTGATTTAATCAAATCCCCTTCCCCTTAATGATTATCATCAGGGTATAAATCATAATCTTTATGTCAACATATAACGACATGTTTTCGATATACAGCAGATCGAATTTCATGCGTTTGATCATTTGTTCAACATTTTCAGCATAACCATATTTAACCTGACCCCAGGAAGTAATTCCCGGTTTTACTTTTAGCAATTGAGTATATTGTTGAGCTTTCTCTACAATTTTTTCAATAAAATAAGTTCTTTCCGGTCTTGGCCCTACAAGAGACATATCGCCCCTTAAAACATTATAAAAATTTGGAATTTCATCGAGCCGTGATTTCCGCATAAA
>CAZMVE010000022.1:22170-32122 GCA_964569585.1 uncultured Bacteroidales bacterium
TCAATCAGTAAATTCAAAATTCGTTCGATGCTGCTATGTTCAGTATATTCTAATGCAATTATTACCTCCTCGATCTGATGCGCCTGTATTATCTCCTTTACCTGTTCTATATACCCCAGATGTTTAAGTTTTTCGGATAATGGATAATCGTTGCCGTTGCCATTTTTCACACTGATAAAACCTACAAAAATATTTCCGGTTCCATGCTTTTGCTGTTCAATTTCCTCATATATCTCTAAGGCTTTCTCGTTACCACCTATAATCAATGTATTAAACCCAAGCTGACGCTTATGAATTTTAAGCGTTGTGTGAGTGGTAATGAATAATCTGGGGAAAAAAGTGAATGTGAAATGAAACGTATATAAGGATATAAATGAACGATAATAATTGGAATAATCAACAATCACATCGTCAAGTAGTAATCCAAAAAATAATATAAGTACTCCAATAAAGGTAATCTGCAGGGAATACCAGAGTTCAGCAAGTCTTGATTTACGGTATACTTCGCGGTAATATCCTGAAGCATAATATAGAAAAATCCAGAATATGGGTATAAAAATTAATCCCAGATAAAATCTTGTTCCAAATTCGACAGGGATTGAGTAGCCAAATTTTAATGGCTCAATAGATAATTTTCGATACACATAAAAGCAACCCCAGGCAAGTGATGCCGCAAAAATGTCTGCAATGAGATATTTAGTAAGTTGTAACTTTCGATTCATGCTCAGGTGAGATACTCATCCATAATGTGGTGACAAATATAAAAATAATGTATTATTCTTTATCTTATATTTGATTAAATCCGCTTTTCGCAACACCGATGAATGGTAAGAACTCAGTAAATTAGATTAATTATATTTCGACATCGCAGTAATATGTTAATTAATGCAGCCTAAATCTGATAAGTTTCAGAAGATTTTCCTTGCTTATTGAAGAAAGTAATAATTACTTTAAAGAAGATTTTTATATATTGGCTAGAATAAACTTGGGATGGAGGATTCATTTCTGCACAAAGGATTACGTAAAAAACTTGTAGAAGAGATAAAAAGAAAAGGCATCAGCAATACGGATGTTTTAAAAGCTATTGACCGTGTTCCCAGACACTTATTTATGGACAGCAGCTTTATTCATTTTGCATATAAGGATCAGGCCTTTCCGATTGCAGCAAATCAAACCATCTCACAACCCTATACAGTTGCTTTTCAAACCGAGTTGCTCGATGTACAAAAAGGAGATAAAATACTCGAAGTTGGCACCGGTTCCGGATACCAGGCTGCTGTATTGCTTGAAATGGGAGCTACAGTATATACAATCGAACGCCAAAAATTACTAAATCTGGGAGCACAGGGCTTACTTCCAAAAATCGGATACCGACCTCATTTCTTTTACGGCGATGGCTTTGAAGGCTTGCCTTCCTATGCCCCTTTTGATAAAATTCTTGTAACTGCAGCTGCTCTTGACGTGCCAGAGAAACTTATGGAACAATTAAAACCTGGCGGTAAAATCGTCATCCCTCTTGGTGGAAGGAGTTCACAATCGATGACTTTAATTGAAAAAATATCCGAAGAAAATGTTAAAATTTCGGAACATGGAGCATTTGTTTTTGTTCCTATGCTTAAGGGAAAAATATAAAACAAATTAGTTAAGATGATAGTTCTAAAAACTTTTATTTTCAATCCTTTTCAGGAAAATACCTATATTTTAAGCGATGAATCGAAAGAGTGTATAATTGTTGATCCTGGAATGAATTCTCCGGCAGAACAGGAAGAGTTAATCAATTATATTAAAAATAACAATCTTATTCCAAAAGCCGTTGTTAATACGCATTGCCATGTCGATCATGTTTTGGGTTGCCAATACTTGATAAAAAAGTTTGCTTTACCCTTCTATGCCAATAAGCTGGAAATCCCTTTACTTGAAACAGCAATACAATTCGGTGAATTTTTTGGATTGGAAATGGAACAGCCTCCGGCCCCCGATCATTATCTTACTGAAGGACAAGAATATAATTTTGGCGTTTCGTCACTCCATATACTCCACGTACCCGGTCATTCCGAAGGCAGTGTTGCTCTTTACAGCAAAACAGATAAATTAATTCTGACCGGAGATGTACTTTTCTATGGTAGCATAGGAAGAACAGATCTGCCGGGAGGCAATTATAACACACTAATAAATAGTATCCGGGAAAAAATAATGTCGTTACCAAAAGATGTGGATGTTTATCCCGGACATGGTCCAAAAACCACGATTCAAAATGAATATGATACAAATCCTTTTTTAAAGCAAGAAGTATAGTCAACTTTAAATCAACAATTTAAAATAATTACTCTGATGTCAGCCGATAAATTTATTACCCGCCATATTGGCCCCCGCAAAAATGATATTCAAAATATGTTGGATGAAATAAAAATTTCTTCGCTCGAAGAATTAATTGAAAGCACCGTTCCTTCTAATATAAGTCTCCCAAAACCTCTTGATTTGCCTGAAGGAATGTCGGAATATCAATATTTCAACAGAATTAAAAAAATTGCCTCCAAGAATAGAGTTTTCAAATCATATATAGGTACAGGCTATTATAATACAGTATTTCCTGCTGTTATCCAAAGAAATATACTTGAAAATCCAAGCTGGTATACATCCTACACCCCCTATCAGGCAGAAATCTCACAGGGTAGGCTCGAAGCACTTCTGAATTTCCAAACCATGATCTCAGATCTTACCGGAATGGAAATTGCTAATGCATCTTTACTCGATGAGGCCACTGCAGCCGCTGAAGCCATGATTATGCTGTTCAATGGTCGCTCACGCGAGCAGGTTAAATTAGCTGCTCTCAGTTTTTTTGTTGATGAAAATGTGTTTCCACAAACACTTGCAGTGCTACAAACTCGTGCTGAACCATTAGGCATTAAAATAGTACTGGAAAGCTATTCCAGTATTAAAATTGATTCAGGTTTCTTTGGAGCATTTCTTCAATTTCCTGCGGCCGATGGAGTTATACGCGATTATGCCAGCTTCATTAAAAAAACTCATGAAGTAGAATGTGCTGTAATAGTCGAAGCCGATTTACTAAGCTTGGTTTTGCTGTCACCTCCGGGCGAATGGGGAGCTGATGTGGTCGTAGGATCTGTGCAACGATTTGGATTGCCTATGGGCTTCGGGGGACCACATGCAGGTTATTTCGCCACTATTGAAAAATATAAGCGTTTAATTCCGGGTCGAATAATTGGAGTCTCCAGGGATCGCAGAAATAAGCCGGCTTTACGTATGGCTCTGCAAACCCGGGAACAGCATATCAGGCGTGAAAAAGCCACTTCCAATATCTGTACGGCCCAGGCACTTCTGGCTATGATGTCAGGTATGTATGCTGTTTATCACGGTTCTGAAGGATTACATCGTATTGCTCTTCACTGTCATCTGACAGCGGGAATAGTAGCCTTAGCAATACAGGAACTTGGCTTTAAACAGACAAATAAAGACTTTTTCGATACTCTTAAAATAAAATTACCTTCGAAAATTACGCAAAATGATATCCGGGTTCAGGCTCTGAAAAGAGAAATTAACCTGCGCTATTTCGATGATGAGTATATTGGGATTAGTGTCGATGAAACAACCAGTATTGAAGATGTAAATAATCTTATTGGGGTATTTGCTGCAAGTCTGGGAGATAAGTATACAAAAATCAGCAAACTCCCCAAACAGTTATTTTTCGATAAAAAATATCTGCGAATGAGTGCTGTTCTGAAAGCCGAAGTCTTCTCAAAATATCACTCGGAAACCGAGATGATGAGGTATATAAAAAGATTAGAACGAAAAGATATCTCCCTTACCGATTCTATGATCTCCCTGGGTTCATGCACCATGAAACTCAATGCGGTAATTGAATTATTACCACTCAGCTGGCCTGAATTTGGAGAAATACACCCTTTTGTACCAGTTGATCAGACTGAAGGTTATCAGCAAATTTTTCATGAATTAGGAAAAATGCTCATAGAAATTTCAGGATTGACAGCAGTATCTTTTCAACCTAATTCAGGAGCGGCCGGAGAATATACAGGCCTGATGGTCATTCGTGAATTTCATAAGCAGAACAACCAGTCAAACAGAAACCTGGTATTAATTCCTTCATCGGCTCATGGTACAAATCCTGCAAGCGCAGTCATGGCAGGCATGGAAGTCCAAGTAGTAAATTGTGATGAAAAAGGGAATATCGATATTGTTGATTTAAAAGAAAAAGCCGAATCTAATACAGACAGACTTGCTGCTCTTATGGTAACCTATCCCTCAACCCATGGAGTTTTCGAACAAAATATCATTGAAATAACTGCAATTATACATGCCTTTGGAGGACAGGTGTATATGGATGGTGCTAATATGAATGCACAGGTAGGTCTCACAAATCCTGCGGTAATGGGTGCCGATGTTTGTCATCTCAACCTGCACAAAACTTTTGCAATACCTCATGGCGGAGGAGGACCCGGTGCCGGACCTATATGTGTGGCAGAACATCTGATACCGTATTTACCAACACATCCGCTAGTGGAAACCGGAGGTATCCATGGTATAAGTGCTATTGCAGCTGCTCCCTGGGGAAGTGCAAGTATTTTAACAATTTCCCATGCTTATTGCAGTCTGCTTGGTGCAGAAGGATTAACCGAAAGTTCTAAACTCGCTATTCTGAATGCAAATTATATAGCTGCCAGATTAAAAGATAATTATGGAATTTTATATACAGGAAAGACCGGTTTTATAGCACATGAGCTTATATTGGAATGTCGTCAGTTCAAAAAACTGGCAAATATTACGGAAATAGATATAGCAAAACGTTTGATGGATTATGGATTCCATGCCCCAACACTTTCTTTTCCGGTACACGGCACGCTGATGATTGAACCTACTGAGAGTGAGTCGAAAGAAGAACTTGATCGGTTCATCAATGTAATGCTTAGCATTTATAATGAAATAATTGAAATCTCGGAAAATAAAGAAAATGAGGATAGCGTCCTAAAAAATGCACCACATTGCATGGACGAAGTTACAGCTGATAACTGGACACATTCATATAGTCGTGAAAAGGCAGCCTTTCCAGCTGCCTGGCTTCATGAAAGAAAGTATTGGCCACCCGTTTCAAGAATTGACGATGCCTTTGGAGATCGCAATTTAATATGTACTTGTGAACCGATTTATACTTATCAGAAATAATTTTTAAATTTATTTCACTTTCGGAGGGTTACTTTTTAATAAAAATAAGAATAAAGATATTGAAACCGGTAAGAAAATACTCTGATCAGGAATTATTAGAGGGTATAATAGATGGCGATCCTCAAGTATTAAAACTAATCTATACAGAGAATTTTCCCGGTATCCGGCATTACGTTTTTTTAAATAGTGGTAATGAAGATGACGCCAAAGACATTTTCCAGGAATCATTGATATTACTTTATAACAAAATTAAAAGCCCAGATTTTATACTATCAAGTTCGTTGGAAACATACCTCTATTCTATTTGCAGGTTTGTCTGGTTAAAAGAGTTAAGTAGTAGAAAAAAATATGTTATTATAGAAAACGAGGACTTGAGTATAATTTCTGATGAGAAAGAAATTATTGAAATACTTGAACGCAATGAACGTTTGAGTTTGTACAGAGAGAAATATAAAGAATTAAGTGACGATTGTAAGCGTGTTTTAAAAATGTTTCTGAATAATATCCCTACTAAAGAGATTACACAAGCCATGGGGTATCGTTCCGATCAACATACAAAAAACAGGCGTTTCCGATGTAAGAAGTCGCTTATTAATAAAATACAGGAATGTGACAAATTTAAAGAGTTAGGCAATGGAAAAACTAAAACAGATTGAGAATTATCTTGATGGTAACATGTCAAATCTGGAGAAAGATAATTTTGAAAAGTCTTTATCAATAGACAAAGAACTTGCTGATGAATTAAACTTCCATAAAGAGTTAAATGAGGCAATACTTGATGATGCAACAGAAAATTTCAGACGTGCTCTTAAAAACGTTGTGGAACCTCGTTCTTTTAGAATCAAGCCTGGTAATAGATCCCTTATCTCTGCTTTGAAAATACCTCTTGCGGCATCAGTACTCATTTTAATAGGTTTGAGTTTGTATAATATTTTTATACATCAGGATTCATCTGAGTTATTTACAAACTTCTATGAACCTTACAGTACCGATATATCAACCCGATCGATTGAACGTTCGAGAGATAATATTCAGTTGTCCTATTATTTATACCAGGAAGGCGATTTTCAAACCTCCTTCGAAATTTTAAAAAACTACATTTCAAGTAATTTTGATGACCAAACCGCACATTTTTACCTGGGTTTAAACGCTTTGGAATTGTGTTACTACGATCAGGCAATTAATGAATTAGCGCTTGTTGAGCAAGATACTATTTCGCCTTTCGCATTGCATGCCCGGTGGTATCTGGCAATGACATATTTAAAAACCGGTAATACTGAATATGCCCAAATATTGCTTCAACGGCTTATAGAAGAAGAAAATATGTATTCAGCAGATGCAAAAAAGATCTTAAAAAAAATTAAGGTCTAGTGATTTCGCCAGATTAATAAAGCCATCAGAATAACAAAAATACTTATACCTAAACCCAAGTAAATTCTTCTCTGGGAATGTACTTCTATCGGATATCCCGTCATTACATAAGCCGCCCAATAAAAAGGAAATGCCTTAACCGGATCTCCTTTTAAAATAAAATCAACTTTTGCTTTTTGGAGAGCCACATCCGTTGGTATGCCTTGTGAAAGATAATAATAAAACCTATCCATCAACTGTGCGCTTGAGCGGTCAGCTATCGACCATTGTGTATAAATAACATTCTTTACTCCTGCCAATAAATAGGCCCTGGCAATAGAAAAGACACCCTCACCCCTGTTAACCTTACCCATGCCTGTATTACAAGCACTCAGTAAAACCAGTGAGGAAACAATTTTCTTTGCATATATTTCATACGCATGTAATTGTCCTTCACCATTGGACTTTTGCGATGAAAATAAAAACCAGGAATTCATTGGTTCAATAGAATCGAGAACCGCATGCATAGCAAGATGAATAATTTTTCTCCTTTGACACTCTTTGAAATACCTGGCCTTACTAACATCACCATCCGTATATATGCGCCCCCTAAAATATTTTTTCGCTGACAGAATTTCATTTTTTGCGCCTGGCAAAGATTGTAGCGGAATGAAACTGCCATTATTCATATCCATATCTGTATTTGAATAATCCGGTGCAAATCCAGCATAATCTATACCTCTAAGACGCGTTCTTCCTCTGGTATTAAGTTGAGAGGCCGAATAAATATAACTAATAGGATTATTCATTATCAGGTAGGGTAAATTTCTATAGGCAGTATGTGTAAGAGAATCAGGAGGTTTTACAATCAGTGTCTCGAAAGGAATTAAACTAAGCTCTTCGTCAGGAACAATTATCAGTCTTTTACCTGAAATAAGGTGCTCAAAAGGTTTAATAGCCCGAGAATATATAGAATATGAATGAATGATAAAATTCATAATATCTTCTTCATCGAATTCGTTGAAGGTGACGTTATCGAATAATTTCCGGTAATTCCGTAATTGTTGTGGAAAATTGCTTTCAATTATTTGATTGGAGAGGCACATTGTATCTTTATCGATATAAAACACATAGAATGAATTATAGATAAAGAAATATTCTAACAGTGCCTGATCAGGTTTAAGTATCTCTTTAATATTATCGATTGAAATTGTATTCTCCTGGTTTTTTATTAGCGCATACCCGGGGTATTGAATTTCAAGTCCTTTAATATAAATATCATATTCTTCCTGTTTGAGCAAAATCCGGTTTACCAGCAATTCATCTGAAGAACCATAGTTCTGAGGACCTCCCTGACTAAAGGAATATTGCATAGAGTCGATCTCTTCCTTAATTTCCCTTGCATCATTAATCAAATTTTCAGGGACTCCTCCAATACGTTTAGCAAGCTCATCGGAAACATAGTTTTTTAGCATATAGGCTTTACTTCTTTCTGAATAGGAGAACAACTCAATAAGGTAGGAATTATCTTTTGTCTGTTTATAAAGGGTATACCCAACTTCAAATAAATTTTCAAAGGCTTTTCTCACCTTTTTGAGTGAAGCAATTTTCGATTCCTCAATACCCTGTTCTTTAAACATTTTTTCATTAAGGGATACCAATTGTTTATAATTTTCGTAAGAGTGCGTAAGAGAAATCATATCGAAATTTTTCTGCTCCGACAGGTAGTAAAAAGCCGCTGCATTAATATCCAAAATACTCAGGTAATGTGAACGTGACAGATAGAGATGCTGACTTTTAAAATACTTTTCATCGGAAGTTAATTGTTCAACATCGTCCAGTACAAGATTGAAAATAATTATTGCCAGATCGTATTCCTTTTTATAGTAATAATATTTACCCAATTCACAAACAATATAAGATTCAAGATAGGGATCGCAATACCGATTTATAATATTCTCAGCCAAACGCAAATATTTTAGCATCATTTCCTGATCATGCTCAACTTCTTTATAATACATCGCTATATAAAAATATACATAAACAAGATTTTCATCTTCGACACCGTATCGGAGAATAATATTTTCAGCCTTTCTAAAATACATCAGGGTCTTCTCAAATTGTCCGAGTTCTTTGTATACCTGTCCAATTAAAATATAATTATAGTAAAAGAATGGATGCATTATCTCATGAGAGTAAGATTGTAACTTTTCAATATATTCTGCAGCAATTTTATATCGAAGTAAATAACTATTTGTTTCCAACAGATTGACATAAATGAAGTACTTGAATTTTTCCAACTCCTTCTCCTGTTCCACTTTATGCTCAAGTTCACTGAAATAGCGAACAGCAAGGTTGTAATCCCGCACCAGTTTAAAATATCTGCCTTGGGTAAATCTGAAATAAAAAGACCAAAATTTACTCATATTATTTATGTTCCTATATAAATAATCAGCCTTTTGGATCTGCTGATCTACTTCATCGTATCTATTCTCAATACTCAGCATATGAGCCTTGAGAATATGATATTTAAATTTCCTTGTAGGATTAATGAAAACGTCATCCGAAATAGTAGTAATAACTTCTTCATCCAACTCCATATTTGTCTGATACTTCTTATTATACCTGGAATTCATGCGAAAAAATACAAATGCTTCCAGATAGGCCAGAGAATCCAGGATAACGTTCTGATTTCTAATCAATATAAGTGATTGATTATAGTAATCGAGTGATTGATCAATATCAGTTAACCAATAGCTTGTAAATCCAACACGATTTAATAGCAGAATTTTGCACCAGGGCATATCCATATTTTTAAGAACCAAGAGGCCTTCAATATATGCTCTTTCTGCTTCCACCAAATCTCCGGAAATAAACAACGAATCACCTGAATAAACTGAAGCAACTAAATGGTTGAATGCTTTTTCCTGCAAAGAATTTATTTTTATTGGATTTTCAAGTAAAGGTTCAGAAGTCAGAAGTTTTCTCTGATTGAGAGCCAATAGGTGTATTACTGAGGTAATGTTAATAACGGTAATAAGAAATATTTTGATCAACAGAATGGAATGATATCTAACTTGAGATTTCATGGAGGATATTGGATAATCTGTAAAAATAAAAAAAATGAAGTATTATTGCTTATTGACAAATAAACCGCTTAAATTGCAGTAAGCGGAAGCCGAAAAGCTATATAGAGTAGGCAGAAACATATTTTATTGCCGTTATGACTAGTAAACTTTTGTACTTAAAGCGTATGCCAGGACCTGATCCTGATGACGATGATCCTCCTCCTCCTCCTCCGGGTTTGGGAAAGTAGCCAACCCTCAGAGCCAAGACTTATTAAAGTTATTGATTAAGTAATAATAAGTTTTGTTGTCTCTGTAACGTTCAAATTCATTAGACT
>CAZMVE010000023.1:0-24438 GCA_964569585.1 uncultured Bacteroidales bacterium
TTGCTCCTGTATTTACATGAATGTTCTCCAGGTATATTTCCGAAAGATTTTTCAGATTTATTCTGCCTGAGACTATGGAAGAGGGAATGGCTCTGTTTTTCACATTAAAGCTGGCTTCATACAACAAAATAAAACCCTGAAGATTGATTTTTCTGATATCCTTTGTTTTAACATTTTTAACTTGTGGGAGTGTGCCATCTATGGTTACATTCATCGAAATATTTCCCTCCATTTCTATCTTCTCTTCAATTGATTTGAATATGCTTAATTTACTGAGTTCCAAATTCCCCCTGATATTCCCTTTTATCGTAGGACTAATAAAATTATCAATGCTCCCGGACAGGTAAATCTCAGTATTACCGGATTTTAGGAATAGACTGTCTAGCTGAAAATGATTCGAGTTTGCTTTACGTTGCTGACCGTTTGTATAGGATCCCTTAATAAATACATTCTCCGCTTTAATCCTGCTCTCTTTATGTTTAATTACACCATTATTAATTAAAAAACTGAGCTTTATCAAGGGTAGGACAGGATTTCTGCCTGAAATCTGAAAACGGATATCCATATTTCCTCCGGTGGGCTTCAAATCTAAATCCCCCAAGTACTGGTTGACCAGTTTATTATCCAATTTCTGAAAGGGTGCAGAAATGCATGCCAGAGAAAAATTATAATCGCTTTTCGTTGAATTGTATGTCCCTTCAGCATTCATATGAATACCAAATAAAGCTAAATCGCCATCGGAAAAAATATAGACAGATTCTTTCTCCTGAAGATCGCATTTAATGGAAAAATCTTCGTTTACTATTAATTTTTTACCCTCAACCTCAATGAATGTATTTCTTGCGTCAAGCTGGCTCTTTAAATGAAATTCCGATTCGCTGAAACTTCCTGATAGCTGTGCTTTCTGAATTTTCCCCGAAATTATTACATCGGATTTCCGGATGTTATAGTTAAACAACAAATTCCGGATTCTGATATCATTTAAATCAAAACTTATGGTGTCCTGCAATTCGTTTGTCCGATCCTTTCTTAAAATATTGTAATTGAATCTTCCTTTATTATCACCCAGTATATTCAGTTTTGCATCCTGTATTTCGATTTTTTTCAATACATAGGTTTTTGTAAGCAGACTTTTCAAATTAAACATCAGGGAAATAGTTGAAGCGAATAGCAAAGTATCACTGTTGGGATTCTGAAAATCGCTCCGGGTAAAATCCGGTGATGATTTAACCAGGATATCCTCCAAATCGACTACTGCATAAGGAAATTTTTTAATCAATGAAACATGAATATTGTCTTTTCGAACATGAATTTCAGTAAGAAGATATTCGTCAAGTTGAGCTTTTAATATCGAAATAGCATGATCGCGATATTTTTCACCGGAGATATAGATCAGGCATAACAGGATGATCCAAAATCCTGCCAGTGCAATAATAATCCGTATAAGTATTCGTCGGCTCACTTTAGAAAAATGAGGAGGCTTTGTTTATAAATCCTTTAGTATACTAATGCTAAGATACCGCGATTTATTGCATAAGAAAATCCAAATTTTCACCAGGATTTATTTCGACCGGAGTCTGATCGTAATGGAATATCCGGCATGATTTTTTGCCGAGTAACTCAATTTTTTCGTCAACGATTCGAAGTAGTGTGCCTTCGCGTAATCCGGCAACATACATATGCCGGTTGACCAGGATAAATTCCTGTAGTCGCATTTCGCGTGTTTCACCTGCATGACCGGCTTGTTGAAAATCGGTATAATGAGGATTTATTTGAAATGGAATGAGGTTTAATGCATTGAAGTCTTCAGGCTCTACAATCGGCATATCATTGGTTGTACGTATAGTCGGGCAAGCCAGATTAGATCCGGCACTCCAGCCAATATAAGGAGTGCCGTTTTGTACCTGATTTCTTATATGATCTATTAATCCCTCATCCTGGAGAGATTTTAATAAATGAAAGGTATTACCACCACCCGTAATAATAATCTTTGCCTCTTTTACCGCCTGTTCTTTATTGTCGATATGATGAATTGAAATAAGCTGAACCGATAGCCTGCTTATTTGTTTTTTAACCATCTCGAAGTAGGCATCAAAACCAAGCGAAATACCAGCATAGGGAATAAATAAGGCTTTTCTTTCAATTCCTCCCAGAAATGAATCAATATAAGGAAGTGTATATCCCAGATATTCTTCACCTGTGTTGGTTGAGTTGCTGAATAGTAAAAGTCGCATCGGCTTTTTAATGCTTTTCTTTTTTCGGTTCGGGTACCGTATCCTCTGCTGATCCTTCTAATTGTTTACTTTTCTTTTCAACTGTCGATGGAAGGAATTGGCTGATTTTATCCAGAAGTTTTGAAGGTTCAATAGGTTTTGTGAGGTAATCATCACACCCGGAAAGTATGCTCTTCTCTTTGTCCCCATCCATTGCATAGGCAGTCTGTGCTATAACCGGTAGACCGGGATGAGTTTTCTTTATCTCTTTAGTGGCAGCATATCCATCGAGAAATGGCATACGAATATCCATGAGAACAAGATCAATGTTATCCGTTAATTTTACAGCTTCCACAGCCTCTCTGCCATTTACAGCATGAACAACATGAGCATAAGTTTTATGCAAAATTCCCTTTACGTAAATGAAACTATTATCATCATCTTCAGCTACAAGTATTGTTCGCCCTTTCCAGTTGTAAGAAGTTTCTCCGGAAGAAGATTGAATTTTTTGTGATATAACACTACTATCCAAAATTCTTGTATAGGGTAATTGGAACCAGAAGCGTGTTCCCTCTTCCGGAACAGAGCTCACCCACATCTGACCCCCAAGAAGTTCTACCAGATTTTTTGAAATAGTTAAGCCCAGTCCCGTACCACTAATATTCTTTTCTTCTGAATTGCTTGTTCTTTTGAATCGTGAGAAAATCACGTTCATCTCTTCCTTTGTCATTCCTATGCCTGTATCGTTGATGGAAAACTCGATGAAACGATCGTTCTTTATACTGCATTCAATGGTTACAGAACCTTTTTCAGTAAATTTAATGGCATTGCTGACCAAGTTCGTAATAATTTGTCTCAATCGGAAGGGATCGGTTCTGAAAACAATATCATCTTTAGGTAACTTAATTATAATTTCAATATCCACTTTCCCTATGGTCGATTTGTAGCCTTCGAAAGTTTTGATCAATTCAATGATTATCTTCTTTGGTTCACACTGCCCATGTTTTATTTTAATCTCTCCGGCTTCTATCTTAGCAATATCGATAATATCATCAATCAGGTTAAGGAGTATTCTGCCACTCGATTGAATATATTTTATAAATTCCATTTTCTGTTCCATCGGAATTGTATCGGTCGTTAACAGATTTGAAAAGCCTATAATCGAATTCATGGGAGTGCGAATCTCATGCGACATATTGGCGAGGAAAGAAGATTTAAGTTTGTCAGAATTCACTGCTCTTTCAGTTTCTTTCTGAAGTGTTTCAATATACTTATTCCGAAGCGTAGCATCGATAATAATCCCTCTTCTTCCTGAAATAGCGTCATTTTTTACTATGGTATTCGAATATACAAGTGCCGGGAATCGCCTTCCATCTTTGCGAATGGCTATATAATCGGAGTTTTCAACTTTGTCTATCCCAAAAAGATTGTTCTCGGTATTTGTTTGTAATATTTCGATAAGATTAAGTCCTTCTTCAATATCGTTTTGTGAATATCCGAAAGCTTTGTACCATGCTTTATTTGCATAAATAAGATTGCCCAATCCGTCGGTTTCAAAAATTCCCTGGGGAAGTAAATCAGTAAGTTCACGATATCTTTGTTCTTCCTCCATCACATCGGCTAGTGCATCATCGCGTTGTTTCTCACGTATCCTTAACTGTGCCACCATATGCCTAAACTCTTTATATATTTCCCTTATTTCTTTACTTGCCCTTCTGAGGTTTAGTTTTTCATCGGTATAGTTGAAATTATGAGTGGCCAACTGAGAAATATAGTGTGTCAATTTTTCAAGATGTGATACTAAATATTTTGAAAGATACGTACTTAGCAGTATGGCGCACAGAAGCAGCAAAAGCGTAAGTCCTATAAATACAAGATTTAAGCGTGTTGTCTGAATAAGTTCTTCTTGTTTTGCCTGGGTCAATGCCTGATCAAGCAATATTTCGAGTTCATCGCTATGTACTATCAACTTATGCTTCAATCCCTGGTCAGTTAATAATCCCAGTATTTGATCAATGGCAGCTAAATCATTGAAACTGTTCCGGTAATTTTGAAGTAATACAATGATCTTAGATCTCTCCTCAGAATTAAATCGCTTGCCTTTTCCAACTTTCCCTATGAGATTCCCGATAGATGCTGTAAGTGCCCTTGCATAAACAGTATCGCTCCTATTCAGGTAGTCTCTCTCATTTCTTCGTAAATCATAAGTATATTCCCTGAATTTTGAATTTTTTTCAGCATGGTAGATATAACTAAGCATTTCGCCTTCAATTCCTAAATCGCGGTAACCCCTTTTATAAACAAGGTAAACGATGCTATCAAACTTTACACAAAAACTTTTATAAACCTGGCTTACAAGTTCTGCCTTTTCATTGTCGATTGGGCTGAATATACCCTGCTGGTTCTCCCATGCAGCAAATGTACTGATTATCGTATCCTTTAAATTTTCATGATTTTTTAAATATGAGCTTTCACCGGTAATAAAAAAATGTGGATTGGTTGTCTCAAATGAAAGAAATTCACTGATATACTTAAGGTCCCTGACAAAATTTATGTAAACTTCATTTAACTGTTCAACCTTGAGCCGGTTGATGGCTTCCTTTTCGCGATGCAGGTAATTAAGAGGGAAAACCGCACAAGCTATTGTCATCGCCACGATGAGAAAAAATGCTAAAACCCTGTTTTTTAACGACTTTATCATTTGCCTGTACACAAGTATTTACCAGCATAAAATAAAAATTCTCCGGGTTAAACTTGACTGATTATAGATAAAAGTTATACACACTCTATACGATTTCTTTCAAATAAACGGCGTAGGCCTGAAGAAACCTGAAGTATATGATTATTGTCCGAAATTTAAAGGGTTCTTATTAATACCTTTTAAACTGAATTTGTAATTTGCAGTATCAATAAGAAGCATGTTCCCGTTTAACCTGGTATCCCATTCCACAATAATCTTCAATGCTTCATTGGCCATGATAGAGCCAACAATATCAATTACTGTTACCTGACACGCAAAACCATTATCACTTTTTAATTTGTTCTCCTTAAGAGGATTTGGATAGCAACATCTTAAAGAAGGTCCGCCTTTATAGTTAAATACCGATACATAGCCATTTGTGCCATCAACAGCTCCATAAACAAATGGCTTATTCAATCTAATTGCTGCATCATTAATGAGGTAATGTGCTGGAAAATTATCGGTGGCATCAATTAGAATATCATAAGCTGATAAAATCAGATCAATATTTTCTTCAGAAAGACATACGTTATGAAGTCGATAATCCACTGAATGGTTGATCCGATTTAGTTTCTCGCGGGAGATTATAGCTTTCTGCTTTCCAAGATCTCTGTCACCATATAAATGTTGCCTGCTCAACTGATCCTCGGTAACCCGATAATTATCACATATTCCCAATGTACCTACTCCTGCTGATGCCATATTCTGTAATGCTGAACTTCCCTTCCCGCCTGCACCTATTACCAGAATTTTTGATTTCTTTATTTTTTCTTGGCCACTAATTCCTAAACCGGTAAAATTAATTTGTTGCGCATATCTGCGTTTTTCCTTTTCTGAAAGAATCTCTGATTGTTGAAGACTTATTTTTTCATTCATAAATCGGTTTATTTGCCTGTATCTTTCTATAAATATCGGTCAGACAAATATAACGATTTTGATAAATGCCTGAATCAGTTTAAATTCTTGATAATAAGTGTGGCTTACAGAAATTAATGTATTCAGTAAGATTCACATAAAATTTTAATTATTAATAAGTTAAATCTTTATTTATCTCTACTTAGGATATTAACATTAATAATAACTATTGTTAATAACTTGTTGATATCTCGCTTGAACAACATAAAACCTTAATCCAGAGATAATAATTAATTAACTCCTGCAGCCTATTTTTACTGCCAATCAAATGCTGAAAACCATGAAATTCAATGATGATAATTTTATCGATTTAATTCAGTCGGACGAATTAATTCACGATTATGAATTTGAAATGAGAATTCACAAGATCACTAAGAATAAGGATATATTCGAATATAATTTAAAAACTCTGCTAATTTTTACTGACTATTTTGAAAAAACATTTTCCTGGATACTGCTAAATTCGGGGGGTATTATTTTCCACTATTTGCCTGATAACAGCGAACCCAGTCAATCTCAAAAGAAGCTGGCAACATACTACTTACCTCTTTCTGCACTCCTGCACTCAAAACCAAATACATAGGCTCCTCAGGAACACCTTTGATCGTGCTGTTTATCTCAATCCCATTAATTTTCCATGTTAATTTCCCCGGCAACCATTCGAACGTATAGATAAAATAATCTTTGGCAAAGCGATTCCGGCCAAGAGAATTAGAAAATCTCTGTGTCGATTTTAAATCGTGGGAATTCCCCCATGCATTTCCAATAGCCAATTTCTTTCCGGCCTTTGTAATATCAATATGTGGGAGCATGGTATTCCCCACCATCCAAAAGACATTTTGAATATCTTTTGCTTCATTAAGCTTGATTTTTGCTTCGAAAGTGCCATATTTTTGTCTGAAACTTTCTCCTGTTGAAATCAGGCCTGAAGTATAAGCAAATTCACGTGTTATAAATCCCTGGGTAGGATGCCACGATTTGCCTTTTACAGTTTCTTTTCTGGTTACGATATGTAACTTTCCGTTTTCAAGATTCAGGTTTTCGCCATCCGTAACAAAATGTTTATCGTGACTAAGTGAGTAACTATCCTTCAGCATTTTATCACCCCAGTAATACTTTGTAAGCCATTTCTTGATATCGAGTTTCGCCGTAGAAAAATCTTCGTGAAATGTTTCATCCCATTGCCGGTACCAGGCAAATTTCTTTGAATCGACATTTTTGAAATACCAGACAATTTTTTCCGACCTTTTCAAAGTTTCGAATTCCTGCAAAATTTCGTATTCTTTCGATTCAGCCCAACGTTTCTTCGGAGCTTTTAAGCAATAAGCTTTAAATCTTTTAAAATCATCGCTATCAATATAATCTCTGAGGGTTTCAAAATTTGTAATCTGGTCCGAATTATTAAGGTTGAGGTAATTTTTATATCCTTTTGACTCTTTGAATTTATAATAAAATCTGAACTTCTCGGATTTTTTAAGATCCTGATATTTTTGAAGTTTTTTGTATTCATCAGTATCCTTAAAGTTCGTTGTTTCAATTTCCTTCTTCTGACGTTTAAAATCATCTGATAAAATAAAAGTTTTTAAATCAGTGAATACTTCCAGTTCATCAGAATCATGAAGTTCATCGTAGTGATGCTTTAATGAGGATTGTGAAAGCTTAACGTAGTTTTTATAATCTTTCGATTTTTTAATAGCCCTGTATTCATCAAACATTCGCCTTTCAGCCGATACTTTATAGTCAACCTTCTTCATCGAAGCTACTTTATTAAGAAAAGCCGATGAATTAACTTCTTTCTCCAGCTTTTTAAAATGCTCTAATTTATCAGACATTTTAAAGGACTGAAAACTGCTGAAGGCTTTATTATTAATAAATTGAAAATAGGCTTTTATCCGGTGGTCATTATTTAATTGTTCGTACTGTTGGAGAGTTTTATGCAAATCAGATTTTGCAAACTTTTGTTTTGGAGAAAGCAATGTTTCTCGTTTAACCGCAGCAAATTCCTCGGAGTTTATAAATTTTTCAAGACTCAGATAATCTTTGAGTTCTGTAGACTTTTCGAAAGACTGGAAAGACTTAAGTTCCTGCGATTCTTTAGTTTTATAAAATAACTTAATGTCGCGGGAATTTTTAAAGGAAAGAAAATCTCTTTCTTTCTGATAATCCTCAGTTTGCTTGAAACGAAGTGAGAATATTTCTTTTTTCTTCTTTAAAAATTCTTCTGAAAGTACATTCTCTCCCAACTCATGATACTTTCTAAGTTCCTTGGAACCTTTAAAAGCCAGAAGTGATTTATACTCGCTTTCCAGTTGGTTTCGCTTGCTTTCGTAATCGCCAGTTTTCGGGAATAAACCTAATAATACTCTTATACCAGCCATTTAATTGATATGAATAATTTCTTTAAATAACTCTGTATGAATGTAAAGATTGTATAAAGAAATAAATTTCTTAGTTAAAGATATAAAAAAGTAAGTGAAAGTTATCACAGTTTAAACACTACTAAAACTTAAGTAAATCGATTCTACGCTCAATTGCCAGGAAAAGTTACTTATGAAAGCTTAATAATATGTTGTTAATATAATTTGCGATATTTTTTACATTATGTTTCTGCATACAATTGAAATGTTTTTTCGGACAGGCTGAGAAACCAATTTTGGAACAAGGCCGGCAATTCAGACCCTTAATCTCAACTATTTTCGAAGCTGATCCGGGTTTATAAGGGTACATGCCAAATTCTGGTACAGTATTCCCCCATACTGATACTATATGTTTGTTAAATGCTGCTGCAATGTGCATCATTCCCGTATCGGGAGTAACAATAATATCAGATTGGCTGATAAGAGATGCTGATTCACCAAGACTCAATTTTCCAACCAGATTAAATACATTCTTTTTATCGGCTTCAGACATAATCCTCTTGGCCTTCTCACTATCTACTTGCCCTCCAATAAGAACAATAGTGTATTTCAGATGATTTATCAGTTCAATAATTTTCTCTACAGGAATTTGTTTGGTAAGATGCCCACCACCAACAACAATGGCTATAAGTTTTTCAGGTTTTTTTACTATAAGCTTTGCCAAATCTACTTCATCGGAAGGAGGTATAAAATAATCCAGGCCCTTTCCATCATTAATGATCGGAAACATGTGCAGAGTTGCCATATATCTGTCGACAATGTGTTCCTGAGGCAGTATATTCCATTTCAAGTTAACCAGTAACCATTTCTTCAGATTCAGCTTATTGAAAGAAAAGGATACTCTGTGTAGTGAAGTTTTGACAAATAATGTTCTGATATTTTTGTGCAGATCAATTATATAATCGAACTTCTCCTGTTTCAGATTCTTAACTAATTCCCTTAAATTGTTATTTAATACATGTACCTTATCGATATAAGGATTGGCAGTCACTATTTGGGCATAGCGGCTCTTTGTTAAATAGTGTATTTCTGCTCCGACAACCTGATTTTTTAAATACCTCACCACAGGAGTTGTAAGAATTATATCTCCTATTGAACTAAATCGTACAACCAGGAATTTAACCATGATACTGATCTGTTTGCTGTATCAATTATAACGGATTTTTTTGAAAAAAAGCAGTAATTCAAACCAACATTCATCTGAAGAATCGCTGGTTTGGGAAAGGGTTTTGGCACCATGCTCCCCTTTGCCTTTTAATGGGGTATAAACCTTCTTATAATTGTCAGGAATGTCTGATATCATTTGTTGTACAAACTCAAATTCCATTGAGGTTGCATAAATAAACAGTGGGATTTTCAAGTTTGCTATACTGTCTTTCACCGTTACTTCGGGTCGAAAAAATTCTCCGGGGCTAAAGGCTATTACAGCTTTAATATCTTGATTTTTAGCTGCTTCAATCAGGCAAAGTGAAGCTGAGAATGAACTTCCAAATAGTATGACTTTTTTGTTATTGAATTTATTAATATACCCCAAGGCTGCTTTTATATCCATTTGTGCATCAAAAAAAGTGTGTGGGTATTTGCCTTCTTTTGCCCTTATGGCCGTTTCATTAACAACATAATTCATATTTTCACCCACTCTCAAATCAACAGCAAGACAATTGTAATCCAATTTCATAAGCCTTACTGCTATTTCGGAAAACTCACCACGGCTCGATGCCCCTTGATGAAACAGCAAGATAAAGGGCAGTTTGTAATCTTTTAAATAGAGATCGGCAGTAATTTTCAGGCTATCCTCTGAATAGAACGATACTTTTTGCTGTGCTGAAATATGCGAGAAAAACAGGGCAAAAAAGAGAGTAATAGCAAGTATTCGGACCATGAAAATATATTTTGAGGCAATACGTATTATTTATAAATCGGCCAGAATAATTATTTTATTTTTTTTTACTTCTATTATTCCTCCCTCAATGCTGAAGGTTTCTGATTTGGCGTGTTCAGGAATAATTTTGATCTGACCCTTGCCAAGTGTAGATATAATGGGTGCATGATTATGCAAAATGGTAAACGCTCCTTTTGTACCGGGAACACTAATCGAACTTACATCCCCTTTATAAATATTTTTATCCGGTGTCAGAATCTCGAGTTTCACTTTCCTTGGTTTTAACTGTTCCTCGTTTGAGCCAATAATTTTTCACCCTTTGCAATAGCATCTTCAATGGTACCTACCAAATGAAAAGCCGCTTCAGGATATTGATCAACCTCTCCCTTTAAAATCATATTAAATCCTTTAATAGTATCCTCGATACTTACCAGAACACCTGGTAGACCAGTGAAGGCTTCAGCTACCTGGAAAGGTTGTGAAAGAAAGCGTTGAACCCGGCGGGCACGATGTACGATTAATTTATCCTGTTCCGATAATTCATCCATCCCCAATATGGCAATGATGTCCTGCAGCTCATTATATCGTTGTAAAATCTCCTTAATACGTTGTGCTGTTTCATAATGCTCTTTCCCAACAATTTCAGCCGTCAGGATACGCGATGTTGAATCGAGAGGGTCAACAGCCGGATAAATACCCAGAGCAGATATTTTTCGACTCAACACTGTGGTAGCATCGAGATGAGAAAATGTTGTAGCCGGAGCCGGATCGGTTAAGTCATCCGCAGGAACATAGATAGCCTGAACCGAGGTAATGGAACCCCTTGTGGTAGAAGAAATTCTTTCCTGCATTAAACCCATTTCAGTAGCTAGTGTAGGTTGGTATCCAACTGCCGATGGCATACGGCCAAGCAAAGCCGATACTTCTGAGCCGGCCTGAGTAAAACGAAAGATATTATCAACAAAAAATAATATATTTCGACCTCCGCTGGTTTCATCGCCATCGCGGAACGATTCTGCAACTGAAAGCCCTGAAAGCGCAACATTAGCGCGGGCACCAGGAGGCTCGTTCATTTGCCCGAAAACAAGAGTAGCCTGCGATTCCTTAAGTTTATCATGGTCGACTTTTGTTAAATCCCAGCTCCCCTGCTCCATACTCTTTAAAAACTCATCACCATATTTTATGACCCCCGATTCGATCATCTCTCTTAATAAATCATTTCCTTCCCTTGTACGCTCGCCTACACCTGCAAATACCGAGACTCCGGAATACTTTTTAGCAATATTATTGATCAGCTCCATAATGATTACAGTCTTTCCCACACCCGCACCTCCAAATAAGCCAATTTTTCCTCCTTTTGAATAGGGCTCGAGTAAATCGATTACTTTAATTCCTGTGAAAAGTACTTCTGTCTCAGTTGAGAGTTTATCAAATTGGGGAGGTTTGTTATGTATACTATACCCGCCTTTATTATCAAGAGCTCCTAAACCATCAATAGATTCACCCGTGACATTCATTAAACGGCCCCGAATCTGTTCACCAACAGGCATTTTGATTGCCGATCCGAGAGAACGTGCAGTTAGTCCGCGTTGTAGTCCATCGGTAGAATCCATGGCAATGGTTCTTATTGTATTCTCACCAATGTGCTGCTGACATTCAACAATAAGTTTTTCGTCTTTGCTTTTAGCTATTTCCAGTGCATCATGTATTTGAGGCAAATCGTCACCCGATTCTTCAAAGCTTATATCAACAACAGGCCCGATAACCTGAGTAACTACTCCCTTTAAATCTCCCATTTTCCATGTAATTATAAAGTCCCGTAAAAGTATTATATTTTTATATCGTCTTGAAATAAAGTTAGCCAAATTGAAGAAACCAGCAAAGAAAATATTTCACATTACATTTATAGTTTAATCATCAATATTTTAATTATCATGAACTTTCAATTTTTTCACCAAAGTATATTAACCCTATCTGATCGTTATCTTAATCTTACTATCATTTATAGCCTTTTTAAATCTAAATTCTAATTGAGTTTTATATATTAGCGCTATAAATTCTGGGTGTTATTTTAAATCTGGGTATTTTCTTTTATCACATAATAAATATATTTGATAAAATAATAGCATTAAAACGTCATAGGTTATGTAACTTTTATATTACCTGCCGTATAAACAAATGCAAATAACCAAAAACTTCTTTTTACTTGCTAATGGATAAGTTGATTTTTTTTGTGGATGATGATAAGATGATGTTGAATTTAATGGAGTATACCTTTAAATGTCGTGAAGGATTTGAGGTAAAATCTTATTTTTCAGGTGAGGATTGTGTTCAGAATCTCCATTTAAATCCTCGTCTTATAGTGTTGGATTATTATCTGGGATCGGATGAGAAAACCTCAATGTCGGGGCTTGATGCCCTGAAAAAGATAAATAAGATTAATGAAAAAATACCTGTAATTATTCTCAGCAGGGAAAAAGACCGGAATACTATCGCAGAATTTATTAAAGAGGGTGCCATAAAATATGTTATTAAAGACAACTATTTTATCGATACACTCATTGATACCATCGAAGCTCATTTTTCCAAATAAGCTTAATTTTTTCATAGGCCAAACATGAACCTCAGAGCTTATGACTGCTTAATAATTTTTTTTATTATCATAAATATTTTTACTTTTGCACGACCAAAAAACAGGTGAAAGTGAAACTTGTGAATCAATATATTATCCCTTTCGCTGGTCTTAAAGAGGGAAATCACGAGTTTTCATTTACATTCGATAAAAAGTTCTTTGAAGAATTCACAGTGCTTGAAGCCCGTGAAGGATCGGTTACAGCAGAGGTGCTGCTCGAAAAGAAAGGTTCCTTGTTATCGCTGAATACTTGTATCTCCGGTAAATTGGAAATACAATGCGATCGTTGTCTCGATTACTTTTATTTTCCGATAGAATTCAGGGGAGATTTACTGGTTAAATTTGGAAAGAATACCTCTTCTGGCACTGATGAAATCTGGATTTTGGATCCAAATGAATATGAACTGGACCTGAAACAGTATTTTTTTGAATGTATAGGACTATGTCTACCGATTCAACGGATTCATCCCCAAAATCCCGATGGTACATTACAATGTAATCGGGAAATGATAAGTATTCTTGAAACACATAATAACCAGGAGTTAAAAAAATGCGATGCAGATCCCCGATGGGACAAACTGAAAGAATTGTTAAACGATAATAATAATTGAGATGGCACATCCTAAACATAAGATATCAAAACAAAGAAGAGATAAGAGACGTACGCACTATAAAGCTGTTGCTCCAACTGTCGCCACTTGTCAGAATTGTGGCACTGCAGTTCAATATCATAGGGTCTGTCCTGAATGTGGACACTATAAAGGCAAATTAGCGATCGAAAAAGAAACTGCGAATTAGTTTAAACCATCCATTCTAGATGAGAATTGGTATTGACATTCTGGGCGGTGATTATGCTCCTGAAGCTACTGTCAACGGCTCAATTTTAGCCTTTCAGGAACTTCACTCAAAAATAAACCTGGTATTATTCGGCGATAAAGATAAAATTGTCGAATTGTGTAAAAAACAAGATTTTGATCCTTCAAATTTTGAAATAGTGCATACCACCATTAGTATTGGTATGGACGAATATCCTGCAAAAGCTTTCACACTTAAACCCGGTGCAAGCATCCCGATGGGTTTCTCTTACCTGAAGTCAGGGAAAATTGATGGTTACGCCAGCGCAGGAAATACCGGGGCCATGCTGGTGGGAGCCATGCAGGTGGTTAAATCGATACCCGGAGTATTGAGACCCTGCATTACAGCGGGAATACCTAAAAAATCAGGTACTCCAACCCTTTTACTCGACGTTGGGATTAATCCCGATTGCAAACCTGATGTACTCTATCAATATGGAATTATAGGTTCATTATATGCTGAGCTTGTGTATGGTGTAAATAATCCCTGTGTAGCATTATTCAATATCGGTTCGGAGGAAGAGAAAGGTAATCTGCTTACCAAGGCTACGCATCAGGCCATGAAAGGTACCACTGATTTTAATTTTATTGGTAATATTGAAGGAACGGATCTGTTTCGTGAAGATATAGATGTAATTATATGCGACGGTTTTATTGGTAACACAATACTTAAAACTGTTGAAGCCTTTTACATTTTATTACGCAAGCGAAAAATCAGGGACGAATATTTCGATCAATTCAACTATGAAAACTATGGCGGAACTCCGATTTTAGGAATTAATGCCGCAGCCATTATTGGTCATGGAATTTCAGGACCGGGAGCAATTAAAAATATGATACTGCATACTGTTAATGTAGTTGAATCAAAACTTACAGAAAAAATAATACAAGCCTTTGAATAATGACAAAAGTTAGAGCAGCAATTACAGGTGTTGGGGGTTATGTGCCGGATTATATTCTCACTAATGAAGAATTAAGTCACATGGTAGATACTTCCGATGAGTGGATCACCCAACGAGTGGGTATCAAAGAACGAAGAATTTTAAAAGAAAAAGGTAAGGCTACTTCCGATCTGGCTGCAAATGCCATTCGACAGTTACTTGAAAAGACCCATACCGCTCCCGAAGAAATCGACTTGCTGGTTATTCCCACCATAACGGCTGATATGGCTTTCCCGTCAACCTCAAATTTGGCTGGCTACAAAGCAGGCTTGATCAATGCTTTCAATTTCGATCTGAATGCAGCCTGTTCAGGTTTTATATATGGAATCGAACTTGTCAGCCGATTGGTCGAATCCGGATCGTATAAGAAGGCCATCCTGGTAGGCGCCGATATGATGTCGTCAATTACAGATTATACCGACAGATCGACATGTCCGCTTTTTGGTGATGCTGCGGCAGCGGTATTGATTGAACCAACAACTGAAGAGTATGGTATTATGGATCGGCTTATTGGATATGATGGAAGCGGACGAGAATTTTTATATATGAAAGCCGGTGGATCTTTACGGCCACCATCCCATGAATCAATCGATAATAAAGAACATTTTGTATACCAGGAAGGAAAGACAGTCTTTAAATTTGCAGTTGCTAAAATGTCGGATATTTCGGTTGAAATTATGAAAAAAAATAATATCGGAGTCAATGAGCATGTATGGCTTGTCCCTCACCAGGCAAATTTGCGAATTATTGAAGCTGTTGCCAAGCGAATGGGTATCAATAGAGAGCAGGTATTAATTAATATTCATCGTTATGGGAATACAACCGCAGCAACAATTCCCCTATGTTTCTGGGATTTCGAAAAAAAGTTCAAAAAGGGTGATAATGTTATCCTGACTTCTTTTGGTGCGGGCTTTACATGGGGAAGCATTTATCTGAAATGGGCATACGATACAAATTAACTATTTGTAAATCGTCAAACGAAATTCTTATTACTCTATTTATCCAATACCCTGGAAAATTATAGCCCGGCTTTAAACCGGGCTAATTGATTAAAAAAACTACTCCTCTTTCTTACTATATTTCATATATTTACCGTTCATTGTTATATAAGCAAATAATCTTTCTGAAATGGCAAAAATAATCGAACAGGAAAACAACACAATCAACCTGATAGGAGCAGGAACTAATATTAAAGGAAATGTAGATTCTACAGGCGATATCCGTATCGACGGAACTCTAAGCGGAAACCTTCACACAAAAGGTAAGGTAGTAATTGGTACAACCGGTCTGGTAAAAGGTGAAGTATTTTGTAAAAATTCTGATGTAGAAGGGAAGGTTGAAGGTAAAATCAATGTACAAGAGCTGCTATCGCTTAAATCGACTTCTGTAATTTTAGGAGATATAAGTGCTAGAAGACTAGCTATTGAACCGGGATCAAAATTTACCGGTAATTGTAACATGTCCTATGATACTATAAGTAAAGATGCCGGACAACCAGTCGGTCAGGAAGACCAAAAAAAGCTTAAATAATTATACACATTACTCCGGTATCGTATTTCAGATGGCTGTTATAATGCTTGCCGGAACTTTTGGAGGTATAAAAATTGATAGTAAACTTAACTGGCAATTTCCTGTCTTTACTGTCGCCCTTTCATTCCTTTCTGTTATTCTTGCTATGTACATCATATTAAAGGATTTTATAGGTAAGAAAGAATCATGAATAACATGCTAAGAAGTTTTCTTATTCTAAATCTGTTAGTTACTTTACTAATAGCATGTGTGGGTGTGATGATGTTTGTGTATTTCCTGCAGGATTATTATCATCCACTTTATCCCGTTCTATTGCTGATTGCTCTTTCCGTAAATCTGCTCTCCTTTTATCTCTCTTCTAAAACTCAGGTTTCGGGGAATCAGATACTTAATGCTATGGTGAAATCATTTACACTTCGATTTTTCCTTTACCTGGGTATTGCAATAACTTTTTTACTACTCGAGGACCAAACAAAACAGAGGGTGGTTTTTATTATAACCCTATTCTGCCTTTACCTTATTTATTCTGGCATTGAAATTACCAGTCTCTTAAAATTGATAAGAAGCAAAAAATAGGATTCGTTCAGCTTTTTTTTATTCCTGAAATTATTAATCGCCCAATTGCTAAGAAAAAGTGCTGCAGGTTTAGATAAGTAAAGAAATTCTTTTTTAACTTTAATATCAAATGAAATCGGAGTTTATGATTCGTGAAGTACGTGCTTTGAGATTAATTATCATATCTATCACTTTATTTATCTTTTGTACAGGCTATAATTTAGCTTCAGAACCTGCCGAGCTTTCTGACGGAGAAGAGCATCCCCAATCCCACAACGAAATCAATGAGAATCATCATAAAAAATTTGATCCTGGTACTTTTATTTTTGATCATATAGCTGATTCATATGACTGGCCTATTATCGATATAGGCAAATTATCCATAAACATTCCGCTTCCGGTCATTCTCTATAGTAAAGAGAAAGGAATTGTATTATTTATGTCCTCAAAATTTCATCATGGGCATGCAGTGTATAAAGGTTTTCATATAGGTCAGGAAGGAGAGAAAATAGAAAAGATGAATTCTAAAGGTGAAATTGAAAAGATAGAAGTTAAAGGGAAAATTGTGGAAACACATAGTAATGGTATTGAGGTTCTTCCATTTGACATATCCATCACAAAAAATGTGGCTGCGCTCTTTTTCAGTATTTTTCTGATTCTTTTTATTTTTATAAATATCGGTAATGCATACAAACGAAATCCCCTCTCTCCTCCCAAGGGATTGCAATCGTTACTTGAACCTGTAATCCTTTTTGTACGCGATGACATTGCTAAATCTTCCATCGGTGAAAAAAAATATGAGCGGTTCATGCCCTATTTATTAACCATATTCTTTTTTATCTGGATTAACAATATGTTGGGACTCATTCCCATTTTTCCGGGAGGTGCCAATGTAACCGGAAATATTGCTGTTACTATGGTTCTTGCCCTTTTTACATTCATTATTACTGCCATAAACGGAAATAAGATCTACTGGAAACATATCTTTAACACCCCGGGTGTTCCGGTTTGGCTTAAAATTCCACCCCTGCCTATTATGCCTATTATAGAAATGATAGGTATTTTTACGAAACCCTTTGTTCTTATGATCCGTTTGTTTGCTAATATTTCTGCCGGACATATAATTACATTCGGATTTTTATCTCTTATTTTTCTATTTGGTGAAATGAATCAATATCTGGGTTTAGGTGTCTCTGTGGTTTCTGTATTGTTTATTATGTTCATGACCCTCTTAGAATTATTAGTTGCATTTATTCAGGCCTATATTTTTACGTTCTTATCGGCCCTTTACTTTGGTATGGCTGTTGAAGAACATCACTAATTCATATAAACACTTAATACTATGTTACTAACTATTTTATTACAGGTAGCTGCTACAGCAGGAATAGCAAAACTGGGAGGCGCATTGGCGGCATCAGTGGCAACCATTGGCGCTGCAATGGGTATCGGACGCATTGGCAGTCACGCCATGGAAGCCATTGCCCGCCAGCCTGAAGCTGCAGGCGATATACGATCTAATCTGATTGTTGCTGCCGCACTTATTGAAGGAGTAGCTCTCTTTTCTGTTATTGTTGCCATGCTCGCAGTACTTTAATCCTGAAACAGAAGTATGGCGGTTGGCCATACTTTTCTGTTTTGTAACAACTTTTTAACTATGGGTTTATTATCACCACATACCGGAACACTGATCTGGATGCTTATTGCATTCCTGATAGTTTTTTTCCTACTTAAGAAATTCGCATGGAAACCTCTTTTGAATGCACTTAAAATGCGGGAAGATTCCATTGCAAATGCCTTACAAGCTGCAGAGAATGCTAAGAAGGAAATTGCAGAACTTCATATTACGAACGAAAAGATCATTGCTGAAGCTAAAAAGGAACGTGATAAAATAATTTCAGAAGGCAGTGAATTAAAAGAATCGATCCTTAATAAGGCAAAGGGACAGGCCGCAAGTGAAGCGACTAAACTGATTGAAGATGCCCGGAGCTCAATAAAATCAGAAAAAGAAGCTGCCCTGAAAGAGATAAAAGAACATTCGGTGAATTTATCAATTACTATAGCTGAAAAACTCCTTCGCGAAAAACTGGTCAGCAACGAGGAACAAAAGGATCTGATCGACAGGTTGCTCAGAGAAACAAGGATGAATTAAATTCATTTAATCAATGAATGAAAGTTTAATAACTGTACGATACGTCAAAGCCCTATACCATATGGCCTCAGAATCTAAACTACAGGATAAGGTTAAGGTTGATATTGAAATTTTACTGAACTGCATTCATGAATCACCTGAATTTCTAACCCTCATTGAAACTCCTTTGATTAAAATAAGTAAAAAATTGCGGCTTATTGATGAGTTGTTTTTAAAGCAACTGAATGACCTGACCCTGAGATTTCTTCATCTTTTGATTGAAAACAGGCGGGAAATATTTTTAAAAAATATCTGTTATTACTATATCCATTATTACAAAAAAGCTCTTGGAATAAAGGAAACCACTATTACCACGGCAAAAAAGCTTCCATCAAAACATCGGAATGAAATTTTCAATTTTCTATCCCGAAAATTTAAAATTAATATGGAACTGAATGAAAAGGTGGATGCCGATCTTATTGGAGGATTTATATTAAAAATCGAAGATCAGCAAATTAATGCCAGCCTTCATCATCAGTTGAATAAGATAAAACGTGAATTAATTCATACATAAATAATAGTTGGAATGTCAACAATAAAACCTTCTGAAGTATCAAAAATACTTAAAGAACAGTTGAAAGGAATTCATATCAATGTTGAACTCGAAGAAGTGGGAACCGTTCTTCAGGTTGGCGATGGTATTGCCCGTATTCATGGATTGACTAATGTTTGTTCAAACGAAATGATTGAGTTTGAAAGCGGTGTAATAGGTATTGTCATGAACCTTGAAGAAGATAATGTTGGCGCTGTTCTCCTGGGTTCGTCAGAAGATATTAAAGAAGGTGATTCAGTAAAGCGTACAAAAACAATTGCCTCTATTCAGGCGGGTGAAGGCCTTTTAAGCCGCATTGTAAATACACTTGGTGAACCTATCGATGGTAAGGGTGATATTCATGGTAAAACCTATGAAATGCCTTTTGAAAGAAAGGCTCCGGGAGTTATTTTTCGCCAACCGGTTAACGAACCTTTACAAACCGGCATAAAAGCCATTGATGCAATGACTCCCATTGGCCGCGGACAACGTGAGTTGATTATTGGTGATCGTCAAACCGGTAAAACTGCCATCGCCATTGATACCATAATAAACCAAAAGGAATTCTACGACCGGGGAGAGCCGGTTTACTGTATATATGTTGCTATCGGACAGAAAGGCTCAACTGTTGCCAACATTTCGAAAACACTGGAGGCAAACGGTGCCCTTAGCTATACGGTAATAGTAGCCGCAAATGCCGCCGATCCTGCTGCCTTGCAGTTCTATGCTCCATTTGCAGGTGCATCAATTGGTGAATATTTTCGCGATACAGGCCGCGCTGCTTTAATCATTTACGATGATCTGTCAAAACAGGCAGTTTCGTATCGTGAAGTGTCGCTCCTGTTACGTCGGCCCCCAGGTCGTGAAGCCTATCCGGGCGATGTATTTTATCTGCATTCCCGGCTTCTTGAGCGTGCTGCAAAAATCATTGAAAACAATGATATTGCAGCCACAATGAATGATCTTCCCGACAGTATTCGACACTTAGTTAAAGGAGGAGGCTCTCTGACTGCATTACCTATCATCGAAACTCAGGCCGGTGATGTATCGGCTTATATTCCCACCAACGTAATCTCTATTACCGATGGTCAGATATTCCTAGAATCAAATCTTTTCAATTCAGGAGTTCGTCCTGCAATCAATGTGGGTATATCCGTTTCCCGTGTAGGAGGAAAAGCCCAGATCAATTCAATGAAAAAGGTTGCAGGTACACTAAAGCTCGACCAGGCACAGTACCGCGAACTGGAAGCCTTTGCGAAATTTGGATCCGATCTTGATGCATCCACATTGGCTGTTATTGACAAAGGGGCAAAAAATGTTGAAATTTTAAAACAGGGACAATATCAACCTTTACCTGTTGAGAAACAAGTAGCTATTATTTTCTGTGGCACCCGTGGCTTACTTTCGAAAATACCTCTGGATAAAATACAGGAATTTGAAAAAGAATACCTCGATTTTCTAGAACTCAAACATAGAAAAACCCTTGATATTATTCAAAAGGGGAAATTTGATGAAGAAGTTGAAAAAATTCTGATCGCAGTGGCAAAAGAAATCGCTGAACGATTTGAGTAATCTTAAGATATTCCCGGCATGGCCAATCTAAAAGAAATTCGTACAAGAATTATCTCGGTACAGGGTACCAGTCAAATTACAAGTGCCATGAAAATGGTTTCGGCTGCCAAATTACGCAGAGCACAGGATAAAATTATTCAAATACGACCCTATGCAAATAAGCTGAATGAAATACTTATCAACCTTACTCATAGCCTTGATAATGAATTGGATACTGTTTTCGCTACGGAAAGAGAACTTAGAAGAGTGCTGATAGTAGCTATTTCATCTAACAAGGGTCTGTGCGGAGCTTATAACGTCAACGTGGCAAAAAAAGTGATACACTTGCTGGAAACCGGTTACAGTGAACTTAATTCTCAGAATCAGGTTGACATTATCAGTATTGGGAAAAAAGGTACCGAATTATTGAAAAGTAAAAATGTCACTATAGCTGAAACACATCATGAAATCCTTGATCACTTAAGTTATGATCTTGTAAATCCGCTGGCAAAGCGTATTATCGCTTCGTTCGAAAATGGTCAGTACGATGAGGTTAAAATTATTTATAATCAATTCCGTAATGCTGCCATACATGATCTGGTTATTGAAAATTATCTGCCGGTAATAGTATCCGAAGAATCAGACTTTGAAGTGCAGGATCATTACGACTATATTTTTGAACCTACTAAAAAAGATATCATCAGGGATTTGATCCCTAAATCACTTAAAATCCAGCTTTATAAGGCATTTCTTGACTCAGCGGCTTCGGAGCATGGTGCCCGTATGACAGCCATGCATAAAGCCACTGATAATGCCATCGAAATGATTAAATCACTGCAACTTGAATACAATAAAGCAAGGCAGGCATCAATAACCAAAGAAATCCTGGAAATTGTCGGAGGAGCAGAAGCACTAAAAGGATAATCTCATCGGATAAAATAGATTTAAAAATTCCATTTTAGCCGCAGAAAAGCAAAATTGCTGTTTATCCATTCTTTCTTCGCTGTATATGGATTTTCAAATTTGAAGGCAAATATTTGAAAAAAAGCGGCAAGCGTCAGATTATCTCCAAGTGAAAGTTCAACACTGGGACCTGTAAAAAAGCCTGCTAAATTATCGTCAAAAAAATACATCCCTGCCAGGGTTCCATTTAATATAGGAGATATCGGATAGGTAAGCTGCCCAAAAATGTTGTATTTTGTAGAGGATAATGTTTTCACATTCTGGCTGCCTTCATACAATCCAAGAAAAGATGCCTCCGATTGTTGCACATTATCATTATAAAAGAACTCGAACATCATGGATGTTTTAGAACCCAAGGTATAATCGACAGCTAAACTGGCTAAAAACTGATTTGTTGAGTCATTTCCCTCCTGAACAGAGTATAAGTAACTTATTTCACCCCGTAAACTCATAGTTCCAATACCTGCCGAAAATCCTATTCCTGCTATCAGATCTTCGGTATCCCAGCTATATTGAGGAAGTGTATCGGAAATAATCAACTTGTCCGAATTACTATAGTACCCTGCCAATAGCTGAAATTCCGTATTCCAGCGTGTGAACCTGAATAATCCACCTCCGGTAAAATTTCCGGCGCTGTCGATCTTGGCAGCCAGATCGAGCGAAGAGGTAAAACTTGGATAGTACTGCACCCTGATCGCATCAGCTCCCGGTCGTTCCGGGTAATCGAAATCAAAGAAATTGTAGGTGTTGAAAATATCGTTCGGATTCCAAACAAAAGTCTGCCCCCAGTTAATCCTTTGACGGCCCAGTTTTATCTCAAGTTTATTGAATGTATATTGTAACCAGAACCGATCGAAAGCAGAAGTTAACAGATAGTTGTTACCGAACTCCTTCTTCCATGTCAGTGGCAAAAAATAATTCTCCTTGTTAAAACCATTCTCGATATCCATAAGCTCTATAAAATCGCCTGCGATGAGTTGATTACGCAACTGGACGGAAATAGTAAAATTCTTTGAAATGTATGCGTTGAAATTCAACCGGTTATGCAACAGTACCTGCCAGAGTGTAGAATCTTCTGTCAGATACAGCGACGGCATAGCAGAAATATAACCGCTCAGATCGTATGATGATGAATTTTCATTTTGGGCTTCACTCTCTAAACCAGTGAGAAATAGGATTCCCACGATTAATATGATACTCTTCATGTTGTTACTTTGATTTTTTCAAATAGCTGGTTCCTGAGAAATAACAAAGGAGCCATAATTTGAAGAAACAGAATAGTATTAATAACTACATTAAAAATTACTCCAAAATAGGCTGAAATTCCCGAATCGATAATATACCAGACCATTACCGGATAGAAAATACTGCGCCAGGCCCATTGTTCTCTTTTTCTTAAGGGATGGTTCACAACGTAAAGCATAGAAATACCCCAGCCCATCATTATAGCTCCAACCAGTCCGGTATACCAATTCTTAAGCGACTCAATCTGATAGTCCGTAGTTGAACCATAGAGAAATACTTTGTCGATTTTTGCATCGAGAAACTGGGTATTGGCAAACCCGGAAAAAATGGCCAGAAATACTCCCGCAATAATTACCATAATCATTGTTACTTTCAACCATCCTAACCAAAAATTTTCAGCATTCATGATATTAGGTTTTTTTGAATTTATATACTGACTACTGATAAATAAGGATTTTAAAATTTACTATTGATCCCCATACTTACGATACTACTTTACTTCCTCATTTTTAAACCTCAGTTTCATACAAGTGTAAACTAAGTTGATAGCGTATTCAAACTGTTGCTTCGAAACTCCTCCCTGATTATTTTGATTTTACCTCATCGCTCAGGATTTTACCATCTTCGAGTGTAATCACTCTCCGCGCTTTCTTTACTACACGTGCATCGTGAGTCGAAAATATAAAAGTGATCTTCTCTTCCTTGTTCAAGTGTTCCATGATATCCAGCAGATTTTCGGTAGATTTTGAATCGAGATTGGCTGTAGGCTCATCGGCCAGTATGAACTTAGGTTTTGAAGCCAGAGCACGTGCCACGGCAACCCGTTGCTGCTGTCCGCCCGATAAACGCGCCGGACGACTGTCGATCCGTTCACCCAAACCTACTGCAGTTAATAGTTCTTTCACTCTTTTATCGCGTTCCTCTTTAGAAATTCCCTGCATCTGCATTACAAATTCCGTATTCTCTCTGGCTGTAAGCACTGGAATAAGATTGTATGACTGGAACACAAAACCAATATTATGCAGGCGGAAATCGATAAGTTTCGATCCTTTTAAAGTATTGATATTAATCCCTCCAATCGATATTTCCCCAGAAGTGGGATTATCAAGGCCTCCCAGCATATTTAACAGGGTTGTTTTACCCGATCCTGAGGGCCCGACGATGGCAGCAAATTCACCTTCTTCGAACGATAGTGATACTCCGTTAACTGCATGTACTTGAACTTCCGAGTCGTTATATATTTTTTCGACATTTTTAATTTCTATAACTTTCATGATATA
>CAZMVE010000023.1:24538-31796 GCA_964569585.1 uncultured Bacteroidales bacterium
ATCATATTAAATACCCGTTTCTTATTCATCCCAATGGCCATTAACATACCCAGTTCTTTTACTCGTTCCAGCACCGACATCATCATGGTATTTATTATTCCAAAGGCAAGTGCAAACAGTATAATTCCGACATAAATATAGGCCATGAGGTTACTGAAATCGGTATACATGGCAATTTCAGGAGCCAATCGTCTCCACGATAAGATATCCTGTTCGGTTAAATATTCTGAGAGTTTATCTCCAAGTATCACTGCTGTTTCATTGTCGTTCGTAATAATCGCCACTTCATGTACTTCCATATCAGAAAGGCCGGTATATTTATTCAGGATATCCCTGTCAACAAAAGCATTCATCGCATCAAAAACCGTATTATCCGTTTTATAAACTCCCCGTACCCTGAACACTGGATGAATTATATTCCCTTCCTTATCCTGAATGGTAACTTCTATACTTGCCCTCATCCGGAAGAACGAAAAATACTTTACCAGTTTATCGGAATATTCTTTAAATTCAGCTTTTGTCAATACTTCTCCCAGTTCCTTACGAAAGTCTTTTTCTTTACGAAATCGTGTCGGGTCTATACCTTCAACTTTTTTAATCACTTCCTCAGAAAATACTTCATGATCTATTGAATCCAGCTTCTCCTCTGTAACCTGATAATTCAGAAGCTTAAGATTTTTAGCTGCTTCTCTTCCAATAACGATCGATGGCTTGCGATGATCTCCTTCCAGAAAATCTCCCTCTATAATGCTTTTATATACTTCGGAAACCTGCATCTCCTTGTCCCTGTCAATCCCTTTTATAACAAAGCCTGAAGCTGCACCCGGAGTTTTTGCCATGGCAAACATTTTCACTCTGGGTGAATAGGCTACTATATTTTCGATAGTATCAAGTACGCTGATTACTCCCTCATAGTCTTTGATAGTATGCTGGATCTCCTCGTTGTACATAAATTCGGGATTGTGAATCTGAACATGTGAGACTTCGTTATAAATACTTGAGTGAATACGTTGTTCAATCCAACCCTGCATAATTCCTGTGGCCATAACACCACCAAATATTCCCAGCATCATGGCAATAATAACAACCAGACTTCTGGTTTTATTTCGCCAAACATTTTTCCATCCAATTAATAAAATCATGATATAAATATTATGGGTTACTATGCCCTAAGGGCATCAATTTCTTTTAGTACCAATACCTTACGCAAGGGATAAAGACAGGAAAGCACCACCATGAAGGCCACGATCAATCCCTGCCAGAGTACATACATATCGATCCAGGCAAGAGGCATGACTGCCTCAAATCCCATATCTTCCATTACCTGGGCCAAATCGCCAGTCATACGGATAGGATTATTATGTAAGTAATACAGAAAAGGCAAACTGATTACAGTCCCTGCCAGCACCCCAAGGATACCCATTAAAAACATTTCATAAATAAAGGTGATGGCCAGCCTTGTTTTACGCATCCCAATTGCAACAAGTACTCCGAGTTCCCTGTAACGCTCATGAATCATCATCAGCACGGTTCCGAAAATCCCAAAGAAGATGATAAAATATAACAAGGCCATAAATGCCTGTCCGCTTTGATTGTCTCCCTCAATTTGTTGTTGTAATACCTTATTAAATTCCATCCAGTTTTTTACCTGAATTTTCGGATCGGTCAGTTCCCGGTTCAGCAGCTCCTGGTAGGCTATCATATTCTTTTCGCTGTTGTCGTCCAGGTTAATGGCCAGTGTTGTTACCCTGTTGCCTAATCCTGCAAATGTCTGCGCATAAGGCAGATTCATGTAAATAAGTTTATTATCCAGTTCAGGGCTGGGAATTTTCACAATGCCCCGTACCGGATACAAACCTGCTGCTGTAGCTCCATGATAACCCTGTCCTAACAGAATCAGTGTATCACCTACAAAAAGTTTCAGGTACTTTGCCAGACGGTCGGAAACTAATACTCCGTCATCATCCTGAGTGAGATAATTGCCGGGTATCCTGCTTGTCTCCTCAATGATTTCAAGGTATTCTTTATTTTCTTCCTCATCGATGTCCATATCCATGGCCATTGTTCCCAGATTGGAATACGACTTATTAGCAATAAGCTCAAGTTTATCTTTAATACTTATAGGCAATTCCGTATTTTCCTGCAGTGCTGTAACGATATTTTTGGTCAGCCTGTACCGAACAAGAAAATTTTCAGGATTTGATAAAGCCTGCTCCTTCTCAGGATCAATACCTATTATAAGTGTCCCTTTAGTCTGATTGCCCGAGGAAGCCAGAGCAAAGCTTTCCATACGGGGCACTACAGCCTTTATCCCTTCGATAGTCCCTATGGAATTTAAGAGTGAATCGGTGCAGACAAAAGTATTTTCGAGGGATGGGTCATCCTGGTAATCGATGTGTTGCACCTGCAGAAATCCGGTAAAAGATTCAATGGCATTTTTGATCATATGATCATAAAATCCAAGCTGAAACGACCTCATGAAAAGTGCAAAAAAAACTGCAAACAGTATAGAGGCTGTAGTAATGGCTGTTCGCCTTTTATTTCGCCACAAATTCCGCCAGGCCATTTTTAAATAATTCATAATTAACAATTTATAATGTGAAATTTCATTCCTCTTTATTGTATCCCTCAACAATTTCACCTGAGGTTTTTAAACTATATAATTTATTCCGATTAATGGATTCTTTTCATATTCTGGATCGAGAAAAAACTATCATCCATCGGAACATTGAACCGGATACTTTTTATAGTAATCACTGTTTTATTATCTTCTTCATCAGCCGGAATCAATTCAAACACAGTAGGAATAATACGACCGCTCATATTCTTAATATTCTTCCCTAATTCCGTTTTTACCAGGTATTCATCTTCATCGTAATATTCCGATTTAAGCAGTATATCGTTGGTTTTTGTGATCCAGAAAAGGATTTTCCCCCAAACCACTGGTGCATCCTCTTTCGGCAACAATTCAATTATATAGCACTCGCGATCCTCAAGCTTTTCTTCTCCAATAATTTTATGCGTGTAATCGACAACAATGGATCTCTGGTTTAACAAATCATCGTTTGTAAAATCGGAACCCATCCAACCCTGCGAAAGCATGGAAGGCGGTAATTTTATAGTGCGGCTGATGGTTGGGTTCCAGCTCCACATTTCCCGGTCAAGTTTCAGAAATGTCTGACCCTGTTCTTTTGCCGGGGCCGTTATAAGAACCAGGGATTTCTCGGTCCCCTTCCCCCAACTTTTAAATTCAATGGTTCGTTCCCAGCTGGGTCGGATGATCCTCATACTCATCTCGGTAATACCTGATTCTTCACCGCGCATTTTATCATCGGCACGTTTCACGATTTCAGTGGCATTTTGTGCTTGCAAAACTCCTGTAAACAGAAAGCCTGTTATGATTATAATGCCCACAATTAAGATTTTACTAGTCATGTCTTCTTCTTTTAAATAAATGTATATAAGCGTGTTTTTATTTCATCCATAGGAAATTGTTTTGGATCCAATATGTAATGAAGGCAAATTCCGTCAAGTATAGCTACTATCATCCGGGTATCAGCCATTGGATTTTTAGAACCTTTTTGTGCAAAATACGATATCAACATCTTCATAAAAAGTTCCGTAATAGTCAAAAATTTGTCCTGTATGATTGCCATTACTTTAGGCTGTAACAGAACGTAGAAGTAGAGCTTCCAATACTTAATATTCGATTTCAGAATGTTAAACATTTCATCAATAAAATATTTAGCCTCGTCATCGGTAAGTACTCCGTCATTGTTCGGATCAAATATTTTCATGAACTGTTCCATACCCTCGAAAATGATTTCCTTGATCATCTCTTCTTTACTTTCATAATAATTATAAAGCAATCCTTTGGATATTCCGGCCCGCTTGGCAATTTTGCTGATAGAAGTATTTTGAACTCCCTCTTCAAAAATGATTTCAAGCGCAACTTCTTTAATTTGAGATTTCCGCTCCTCACGAATTCCTTCAAATTGTTTTTCAGTTCTTGGTGACATTTGCGTTTATTTTTTAGACTGAACGTTTAATCAATAATAAAGTCTTATAAAAAGCGGTCCACAGCCGTTTATTTTTTGATTGAACGTTCGGTCAAATATAATACATGAATACATATAAGTCAAGAAAAAAATGAAAAAAATTTAATTATTTAACAAATGTTTTTACATACAACACCAGAAAACATTCAACCAATAAGGGTTTCGGAAGATTAATAATTTAAAATTTAAAAATAGAAAAACAATCTTTCTATTCTGAAAGCAGCAATTTCAGATTCTTCTCCTACTCATTTCACATTAAGTCCCTCAATAATAACAACAGGCTGCTCGCCCCTTGTATCTTCATGTTCCAGTTCAATTTGTATTAACTTCTCCTCACCGGGCATAAGAGTCAGGTAATTATCGCTGTACAAAACGGGAAGTATCCGATCACCACTCTGGTCACGGATGATTTTCAGATGCACCATTACAGCCGGATATTGGACCCGGTTTATCAGCACAGTTTTCTGGTTCCACTGATCACGCGTTCTTATAATATCTGCTCTCTGACCCACTATTACCTGGAGTATTTGGCAAAGTGCACTCAGATTGCCCTCTTCCTTCCCTCTCCAATACAAATTTTAGGAAATCAGCACACCATTCTGGAATAGTTTGAGTTGTAAAAAATAGACATCGGTTCTTGTTCTGAAATGAGTAATATCCTTATTGCACTCATCGTAATTAACAAAGATTATAATATTTTGAAAATACTAATTTAGCTGTTTCGAATTCAGGTTAAAATAAGTAATGAAAGCAATGAATGAAAAATTTATGCTGGCGCTAATTCAGTTGAATCTGAACAACACCCCGGAAAACAACCTGGAAAAGTGCCGGCAGTGCGTTAAAAAAGCGGCTTCCGATGGTGCACAGGTAATATGCCTTCCGGAATTATACAGCACATTTTATTTCTGCCAGAAAGAAAATACCCGGTATTTCGAATTTGCAGAATCCCTACATGATAAATCATTCAAGGTTTTCAGCACTTTAGCCAAAGAACTTCATATTGTTATTATTGTTCCTTTCTTCGAAAAACGTGCAGCAGGCCTATACCACAATAGTGCGTATATCATCGATTCCGACGGAAGCGAAGCAGGATTATACCGGAAAATGCATATCCCTGATGACCCCTCTTACTTTGAAAAGTTTTATTTTACTCCCGGCGACCTGGGATTTAGGGCTGTTACAACCTCTTTTGGTAAAATAGGTGCCCTCATCTGTTGGGACCAATGGTATCCCGAAGCGGCTCGTATCACTGCTCTACATGGTGCCGAAGTACTTTGTTATCCAACAGCCATTGGCTGGCACCCCCGGGAAAAGGCACGCTTTGGAACTCAACAACACGATTCCTGGATGACCGTTCAACGTGGACATGCCATAGCTAATGGTATTTATGTGGCTGCAGTGAACCGCGTGGGATTCGAACAACCCGAAAAAGACCAGGCCGGTATCGAATTCTGGGGTTCTTCCTTTATTGCCGGTCCGCAGGGAGAAATTATAGCACAGGCTTCGGCTGATAAAGAAGAAATAATTATCGCCCAGATAAACAGGAAGTACATGGAAAAAGTCCGTCAGAACTGGCCTTTTCTGCGCGACCGCCGAATCGATGCCTATGGTGATATCCTGAAACGCATTATTGACTGAGATCAGAAATGAACACCCCTACCCGACGTTTACCTGCCGAATGGGAAAAACACCAGGCTACCCTCTTGGCTTTTCCTCATGAAGGCTCCGACTGGCCGGGAAAATTTACAGCCATAAAATGGGCCTTAATAGAAATTATCAGGAAAGTTACCGAGTATGAACCGGTAGTTCTTATATTGAAAACAGACCGGCACAGGAAAGAAGTGCATTCAATGCTTACAAAAGCTCATGCCGATACTTCTCAGCTCAGCTATATTATTCAACCCACCAACCGTTCGTGGATGCGCGATTCGGCCCCTGTAATCGTTAAAACCGCCAACGGGAAAAAGGAAGCGCTGCAATTCCGTTTCAACGGATGGGCCAAATACCCAAACTACCGGCTCGACAAGCAGGTTCCTCAAGCCATCTCCCATTTTCTGGATATACCTTTAACTCAGGTTTTGTATAAGGGAAAACTTGTTGTACTCGAAGGCGGTGCCATTGAAGTCAATGGATCGGGTACGCTGATAACCACAGAAGAATGCCTGATGGACCAGCAGAAACAGGTGCGCAATGCCGGATTTACAAAGCAAGATTATATAAACATCTTTAGCGATTACCTGGGTATATCCCATGCGATATGGCTGGATGAAGGTATTGAAGGAGACGATACGCATGGCCATATCGACGATATCTGCCGTTTTGTTAACCGGAATACCGTGGTGGCCTGTGTGGAGAAAGATACAAGCGATCCCAATCATAGAAAACTAAGTGAAAATCTTTTACGGCTTCAGGAAGCACGGCTGGAAGACAGAAGCAAACTAACTGTTGTTGAAATCCCTATGCCGGGCCGTATTGATTTTGAAGATCTCCGCCTGCCGGCCAGCTATGCAAATTTTCTTATCACCAATGGATGTGTGCTTGTACCGACTTTCAACGACAAAAACGATTTACGGGCACAGGGAATTTTAAAGGAGATTTTTCCCGGCAGGGAAGTTATAGGTATCCATGCTGTGGATCTGATATGGGGCATGGGTACGCTTCATTGCCTGAGCCGGGAAATTCCAGTTTGAAAATAATATAGTAATTTGACGCAACTTTTATTGGCTTTTTGTGTCTATATTTCGTTAACCAATACCTGCTCCTATGAAAATACGTATGTCATTTCTGTTTCTGCTCATAGCTCTTTTGTTCGGTTCTTCGCGTGATGATTTCTATAATCCCTCCGAATATTTTCCTGTGCTGATGGAACGTGACAACCTGGAAGTAAGCATCAAATTACGTGATGCTCAGGAAATTATAAATCCCGGGAAAATCTACTACAAGGACCAGATCATTTATCTTAACGAAAGGTATAGGGGAATCCATATTATCGATAATCATAACCCGTCCGATCCGCAAAATATCGGGTTTATCAATATCCCCGGTTGTATCGATATTGCCATTAAGAACAACAGCCTGCTGGCCGATAATGCCACCGATCTCGTTGCTATTAACATTGCAGATCCCGGACAATTATCGGTTACCGAACGCATCCAGAATGTGTTCCCCGAAAGTACGCCCCCCGACCTGGATTATATTCC
>CAZMVE010000024.1:0-26310 GCA_964569585.1 uncultured Bacteroidales bacterium
TTGTTTTATGAAAACCGTACCTGGAGAAATATTTTGTTGCTGATTCAATAATCTGGCTCTTTACATCTATTGGCAGCATAGAATTTGACTATTATTATTAATGAGTCAAAAATAGCGGTTACTTGTTAAACAACAAAAGGTATTCAGTTAAAAGATATGAGTTATTCTGGTTATAATTAATTCCTTCATTATTCTTTGAAAACAGATTTAGAGTTTGACTTTTTATTATAATTTGCACAGAAATTCATAGAGATATGAACATAGAATCCATTCGCGAGTATTGTCTTTCAAAAAAAGAAGCATCCGAAGGCTTTCCCTTCGATGAATCAACACTTGTATTCAAAGTATTTGATAAAATGTTTGCTCTCATGGATCTGGATAGCGATTTGAGCATTAATCTGAAATGCGATCCTGTAAAAGCAATGGAACTACGAGAGAAATATCCGGCAGTAACACCCGGATATCATATGAACAAAAAGTACTGGAACACAGTTATGATAGATGGTTCTGTTTCCGATTCGCTTCTTAAAGAGTGGATCGATCACTCATATGATGAGGTTATAAAGAAATTACCAAAAGCCAAACAAAAGCAATTGCGATCTCATTAAGTATTTTTACGCAACATTTAAATCCTAAATATTGAATTCTATATGAAAAAGCTAGTACGATATTTCCTTCAGGGCTTGTTAATTATTGCGCCTTCTTTTGTAACAATTTATGTTGTTTACCTTGTTTTTAAATTTCTTGATGGCGCAATACAGCAATTTTTCGAAGAATACCTTCCGTTTCCTATTCCGGGATTAGGCATTATTGCCTTACTTGTCTTAATTACAATACTCGGGTTTTTAGGCCAAAGCATTTTATTCAGGCCCTTTCGGGTTTTTCTCGATCGTTTGCTGATAAACGCTCCATTAGTTAAAGTGTTGTATTCAGCATTACGGGACCTTTCTTCGGCATTTGCCGGTAAAACTAAGAAATTCAACAAACCGGTACTGGTTAAAGTAAATCTTATATCAGATCTTGAAAAGATGGGATTTATGACCACTGAGGATTTAACGGAGCTAAATATCAAAGACAAGGTTGCCGTGTATTTCCCCCATTCCTATAATTTTTCAGGAGAAATGTTCATCGTGCCCAGAAAGCATATAAGACTTTTAGACATCCCGTCATCCGAAGCCATGAAGTTTATCGTATCCGGAGGGGTTACGAAAGTATGATATTAATCATGTTTGAAAAATGTATTCAACTTTGTAAGATTGTATTTTTTAATACCTTAATAATAGTATTAGAGAAGTGAGCTTTTATTAATAAAATTAAAAACCATGAAAAGAAAGATTAATTTTTTATTCATTACCGGCCTGTTGGTTCTTGCTTTGGTATCATGTCAAAAGCAAAAAAGCACCAGGCAATTTATCGATTTTGCTGCCATTGACAGCAGTGTGCGTCCGCAAGATGATTTTTTTCAGTTTGCCAATGGGACATGGCTGAAAAATACTGAAATACCTTCCTCTGAAAGTGGATGGGGAAGTTTCTACATCCTTGCTGAAAAATCAACCTACGATTTGCATTCGCTTCTGGAAGAATTGGCTACAGAAGCTTCAAAACATAAAAAAGGAAGTGTTGCACAGCTTACAACCGATTTGTATATAAGTGGCATGGATTCAACCGCAATTGAGACCCTGGGAATTGAGCCTTTCAGTGAAGAGTTGAAGAAGATTGAGGCTATGACAACACCAACTGATATACTGTCGGAGATCACAAGGGAAATTACAACCGGATTGGTTCCACTTGCCTATGGAATTATCCCCAGTCATTATATTACATTTTATGTATACCAGGATGATAAGGATAGCGAAAAAATGGTAGCTCATTTCGATCAGGGCGATTTAGGTCTTCCGACAAAAGACTATTATTTCAGTACTGATAGTATGTCTGTTGAGATAAGAGAAGCTTATCTGAAATACATAGCCAGGTTTTTTATTCTTATGGGTGGCGAAGAAGGTGAAGCACAGGCTAAGGCCCGGCGTATTCTTGAACTTGAGACAAAATTAGCCGATGCTTCTAAGAATCCGGTACAATTACGTGATCCGGTAGCGAATTACAATAAATTCACCCTTGCCCAACTCGATTCGATGATGCCGGGTCTGCTTTGGCCAACAATTATAAAAAATCTGGGTATCGATACGGATACGATGTTAATGGGTCAACCGAAATATTATGAGGCGCTCAATGAGCTGGTTTATAGTACGCCTGTTGAAACCTGGAAAGATATTCTCAGCTATTGGCTTGTCCGGGTTAATGCCGGAGCATTAAGTTCGGAATATGTCGAAAATCAATTTGACTTTTACGGCAGGACACTAAGGGGTCAGAAAGAAATGAAGCCCCGCTGGAAACGACTTTCACAAGTTCTCGACGATCAGTTGGGCGATGCTTTAGGAAAGCTATATGTCGATAAATTTTTTCCTCCGGAGGCAAAAACACGTATGGATGAACTTGTCAGTTATTTATTGTTAGCTTATGAAGAAAGAATCATGCAAACCACTTGGATGGGTGATTCAACAAAGGAAAAGGCACTTGAAAAACTTCATGCTATTACACGGAAAATTGGTTACCCCGATAAATGGGATGATTACAAAGGAATATCCATTCAGCCGGATACCTATGTCGCCAATCTTATAAATACCAGGCAGTATGCTTATAATAAGATGATCGATAAATTAGGTAAGCCGGTGGATCCTAATGAGTGGCTTATGTCACCTCCTACTGTAAATGCCTATTACAGTTCTAGCAGAAATGAAATTGTATTTCCTGCCGGTATTCTTCAACCTCCATTTTTCGATAAGGATGCTGATGATGCTATAAATTACGGTGCTATTGGTATGGTAATAGGTCACGAAGTAACTCATGGATTTGATGACAAAGGCAGGTTGTACGATTCCAAAGGAAACCTGAATGAATGGTGGACAGAGGAAGATTCGAAACGGTACGATGAACAGGCTACCAGAATTATTGAACAGTTTAACAATTTCACCGTGCTCGACAGCTTACACATAAATGGTGAACTCACCCAGGGTGAAAATATTGCTGATTTGGGAGGACTTGTCATTGCATACAATGCTTTTAAAATGACCGAACAGGGTCAATCTGACGAACTAATCGATGGGTTAACACCCGATCAGCGTTTTTTCCTTTCTTATACAAAAGTCTGGCAGATAAAAATTACCAACGAATCGCTCAGGCAACAGGTTCTTACCGATCCACACTCACCCTCTCAGTTCAGGATAAATGGGCCTTTGACCAATATGCCTGAATTTTATGCTGCCTTTGATGTAAAGCCTGGCGATAAACTGTATCGTCCTGACAGTCTTCATGTAAGAATTTGGTAATACAGGAATTAAAAAAGAAGGCTGTTTAATAAATAACAGCCTTCTTTATTATAATCAATTCAAGCTTTAAAACAGACCCTCAACCGAAAGATACCTTTCACCGGTGTCATAGTTAAAACCAAGGATTTTATTTCCTTTTGGAATTTCAGGTAATTTTCTGGCAATAGCAGCCAATGTGGCACCGGAGGAAATTCCTGCAAACAATCCTTCTTCTTTTGCTGCTCTGCGTGCAAATTCAAATGCTTCATCTTTCGAGATCTGAATGGTCCCGTCCAGCAAATTTGTATGAAGATTCTGGGGAATAAATCCGGCCCCGATACCCTGTAATGGATGAGGTCCTGGCTGCCCTCCGCTGATAACAGGAGAAGTATCCGGTTCTACTGCGAATACTTTAAGATTAGGGAATTTATCTTTCAGAATTAAGGCTACTCCGGTAATATGCCCGCCTGTGCCAACTCCTGTAATCAGATAATCGATTCCATCAGGAAAATCTGCCAATATCTCATTTGCAGTAGCTTTTTTATGAATCTCAATATTCGATGGATTATCAAATTGAGAAGGGATCCAGGCTTTTTTGTTTGTATTTGCCAGTTCCTCAGCTTTTTCAATGGCTCCTTTCATTCCTTTCTCGCGGGGTGTGAGTACAAATTCTGCTCCGTATGCGGCCATAATTTTCCGGCGTTCAACCGACATTGACTCAGGCATAACCAGGATAATTTTGTACTTTTTCACAGCTGCCACCATGGCGAGCCCGACTCCCGTATTTCCTGATGTAGGTTCTATGATTACAGAATCTTTCTTCAATTTACCCGATTTCTCTGCATCAGTGATCATGGCAAGAGCAATACGGTCCTTTATGCTTCCACCGGGATTTGAACGTTCAAGTTTGATCCATATTTCATGATCCGAACCATAAAGATTATTTATTTTAAGATGAGGAGTATTACCTACCGCATCGAGAATAGTATTTAATTTCATATCGTTTTTTTTATCAGATAACAAAATTTAAAGGTTCTAGTTTCATTTTACTGTCACGTACAACAGTTGTACTTTCGTGGTAAACGATACTATAAGGAGGGACACCTTTTGTCAGCCATACATTACCTCCGATTACCGTATCGTGTCCGATAACTGTTTCTCCACCAAGGATTGAACTCCCCGAATAAATGATCACATTATCTTCGATTGTCGGATGACGTTTCTTTCCGTGCATATTTTTGTCGACCATAATAGCGCCTAATGTTACTCCCTGGTAAATCTTAACATTATTACCAATTATAGTAGTCTCGCCAATTACAATACCGGTACCATGGTCGATAAAAAAATTATCTCCAATTTGAGCTCCCGGATGTATCTCAATACCCGTTTTACTATGAGCATATTCCGACATCATGCGGGGAAGAAACGGGATTTTAAATTTATATAGTACATGTGCCAGACGATAAACCGTGATAGCATAAAATCCGGGATAATACAGCACTACGCTTTCTATTGAACGGGCTGCAGGATCGAAGTCGAGAAAATGTCGGGCATCGTCCATCAGGTTTTTATAGATACCCGGAATAGCGGAAAAGAAATCATGAGTTATTTCACTAATCGGGTGCTCGAGAGTCTTCTCCAACGGACCCAAAAGGTCGCGGAAATCAATCTGTAGCTGGGCAAGATTCAACTCGATCTGAGGTAATGTGCATTTACGGTCTACCTTGAAAGGAAAGAGAAAAATGATCAGCTTCTCAGTAAAATTGTGAGCCTTAATCATTGAGGGAACATCCTTCCTGAAATCTTTATATTTATCAAGGAGAAATTCTGCGAAATTATCAAGTTTTTCCATCGTAAAAGATTTAATACCTTTGAAAAACAACAATGGTTTTTATAGAATGATTTGGGGGGAATGGAAAAAAATATCGCATCAACACATGCAGACACCACCATTGGAAAAGCCTGACAGACTTGAAAGAATGATACTGTAGGGCGTTTTATTGATGATGCTTGATACCATAAAGTGATCGTTAGATGAATGTAAAGATCAGTATATTTATTTAAATAAGGAATAAATACCCGGAATTGTTCATTCTAGGGGCTACTTTTTGTTACTATCCAAAAGGGTCAATTTGTTATAGGAAGTAATTAGTCCCTTGATAACTGATGAACTGAAGCCCTGGTGTTCCATTTCATTCAGTCCCGATATGGTTATTCCCTGTGGGGTTGTTACTTTATCTATTTCAGCTTCGGGATGCGAACTGTTTTCATGTAATAAACGGGCTGCTCCTTTTACCGTTTGAGAAACGATAAATTGTGAAACTTCGGCACTGAAGCCAATTTCTATTCCACCCTGTGTAGCGGCACGGATGAAACGCAATGCAAAAGCAATTCCACAAGCTCCAAGTACAGTAACAGCATCAAGTAATTCTTCCTGAAGCAGAGCAGTTTGTCCCAGCTGATCAAATAATGCTACAACCTGGTTCTCCTGATCTTTATTGGTATTATTAAAGCAGATACAGGTCATCGATTCCCGTATTTCTATAGCCGTATTTGGCATTATCCTTACGGTAGGGTGATTACCTATAACTTTCTCAATTTCTTTCAGCGAAATTCCTGTAACTGTTGAAACAAGTATCTGGTCAGGTTTTAATAGCGGTTTTAATTCTTCGAGGAGTTTAATGAATTGCTGTGGTTTTACAGAGATTATAATAACAGAGGCACTGTTGACAGTTTTTTGCAGGTTGCTGTCGATAACATGAAAGCCCTGTTCTTTAAGATATTTAATACGTAATGTTCGTTTCTCACAAATACTAACATTTTCTTTCCCGAAGTTACCGAGTGAGATGATTCCTTTGGCAATGGACGAACCCAGGTTTCCTCCACCAATAATTGCGATTTTATTAAATGTGGCCATGTTTTTACTGATAGCATGTGATTTTAGGAAGTAAAGATAATTAAAGGTTTTAAACTCAAAACCTGGTTCCGGAAATTAAGCCTTTCTGGATCGGATTCGTACAATGCCCATGCATATAGAAGCAACGATCAGAATCATTGTTACTATATATGCCCAATTATTTGATTTTTTCGATTCTGCCCACATGGTAAAATTGCGATAGACATAGTAGGAGAGATCGAAACTCCATTGAGGATTGCCCTTAATAATTTTCTGCGCATTTGTGTTAAGCAGGGTGCCAGGTAGCAGAACATTATGCTCATAATCTTCCATGGCAGGGGCAAAAAAGTCGATGGTAAGTTTATGGTTGAATGCCTTAAATGCTAGGGAGTCGATTGTTGCAAGAGCGGTGAAAGCATTGGTTTGGTAGCTCGAGTCTAATTTCTTCAGGACTGAAAAAGCGGAGGTATCCATACAATTATCTTCCGGAAGGGCAATGCAGAGTCTGAATTCATCCATTACTCTTTCTTTTTCTTCAGACAGAGTAATTGACTTAAAAAACTCATGCTTCGACATACGGCTTATTCTTATTAACTCGGAATAGAATTCTTCAAAAGTATTTTCATAAATAAAATTCTCAATCTTCTTATCTAATCCTTCCTCAATCTGAGCTTGCTCAGCAGAATCTTTACCGGTAAAAAATATGGAATCTGCTACCGGACCCTCATAAATACATACTTTAATTTCTTCCTCGGTTAAATAGTTGGAAAGCGGGAAATGGCGAAAAGGGAACTGCTGGGCATAGGTTTCTTCGTAACGGTATTTCGTATAAAACCAACGGAAGGTTTTTTTCAAATTCATGGTCAGGTTTTGTACTTCCGATAGGCTGTCTTTTCGATTAAATTCTTTATTCATTTCTTCAACACTGGAATATTTCTTTATGACAGTAACAATTGCAATTGATTTATTCTCAGCGCTGTCGTATTCCATTTCGGTGGTTTTCTCCCAGCTTGAATCAATGGAAATAAAGAAGGGATTTTCTCCCAGATCCGAAGAATCAAGTCGTGCAATCATTATTCGTTCACACGATCCGTCAGGGTGGATCTTTGTGGTTATTGTATAATTGATACCACAGGATGCCAGGAGAAGTATAAGTGCTGTAACTATAAGTGTCTGCGCGATTTTTTTCATGGCTTAAAGATTTTGTAAGGGATTTCTTTCAATGCTCTTATTCTGTTGTATTTCCTTGTATATTTCAGGGTAATTGATTCTCAGGTAAGACAGAATGGTACTGTTTTCCTTTAGAAGTTCATCATATTCTTTAATCAGAAGTTCAATCTGGTCATTCGATAAACTTGTAAATTCCTTAATATCTACAGGTGACCTTTTTTGTCGAACCATTATGCCCTGTATATCAATTTTTGATTGCAGGTTTTCAAGTTCTCTTTTAATCTCTAGTTGCTGAATCAGGAAAAGGCCTATCAGAAAAAGAGCAGCCACGTTTATGGCAATTCGGAAAGTACGAAATAGAAAATTAGGCTTTAAAGCAATTTCCCCTATATTTCTAATAAACCTTGGTTTGTAGAAAGAGCTATCAATTTCTTTAAGGATGTGCTGTATAGATTCCTGCTGGTTTTTATCAGATGGAATGGATTCTCTTAGTATTTTAGAAAATTCTATTAGCTGTTCATTGTCCTTGAGTTCAGCCCTGCAAGCCTCACAAACTTTCAGGTGGTTTTCAAGCAGACTGATTTCTTCTCTGTTGAGTTCATGATAGGGTAACTGAATTAACAGATCCTGGAAATATTTACAGTTCATGATTCTCTTTTTTAATATTCAACTTTGTAGACCTTAATTAATTTTTCCCTGATCGCTTTGCGTGCATGGCATAAGTTGCTTTTTATAGTAGCTGAGGGCAAGCCGGTGATCTTTTTTATCTCTCCCATTTCAAGTCCTTCCAGATCGCGCAGGGTAAATATTACACGTTGTTTAGCACTTAATGCTTTGGCGATGCAGGTAATAATTTCAGCCAGATTTTTATTATCAAAGTGAACGTCCTGGTTATTTAAGTCGACCCTCATCAAAGCCTCTTCACTACTTATACTTGAGAAGGATTTCTGCTTTCTCATTTTATCAATACACAAATTCGTAATAATTGTATACATCCATGTAGTGAATTTTACCCCAGTGTCATATTTTGAAATATGCCTCCAGATCTTAATAAATGCTTCCTGAACCGTATCTTTTGCATCCTCTTCATTGGCCAGGATGCGGAAGCTTAGACGGAAAGCATAACTGTAATAATGCTCACATAGAATTGCAAATGCATCCTGATTCCCCTCCTTACATTTTGCAATTATCGAATTGATTTCAGTAACTGGCATATTGCAATTTATGGTTTTTATATGATACGTTACAAAGTGTTTCGGGTAAAAAAAAGCCTGCTGAAACCAGCAGGCTTAACTATATAAAGTAAAGTAATTATTATCCTCTGATTGCTTTAATTCCCGGAAGTTCTTTGCCTTCCATGTATTCGAGCATAGCGCCACCGCCGGTAGATACATAGCTAACTTTATCGGCTAGTTTATTCTTATTGATGGCAGCCACTGAATCACCTCCTCCGATCAGACTGAAAGCACCTTTCTGCGAGGCATTCGCTATTGACTGGGCTATGGTGGTAGTTCCTTTTGCAAATTTATCCATCTCAAAAACGCCCATAGGTCCATTCCAAAGAATAGTCTTTGACGCTTCGATCACACCTTTAAATATTTCTATTGTTTCCGGTCCGATATCCAGTCCCATCCATCCATCGGGAGTTTCATTCGTTTTCGACTGGCCGGTATTGGCATTGGCATCGAAAGCATCGGCATTGACAGCATCGACCGGGATAAACACGTTTACCCCCTTTTCTTTGGCCATTTGCAAAATATTCAGGGCCAGGTCAAGCTTGTCCTCTTCGCAAAGCGATTTCCCGATTTTACCTCCCTGAGCTTTAATAAAAGTGTAGGTCATTCCACCACCGATAATCAGGTTATCGACTCTGTCGAGAAGGTTTTCGATAATAAGGATTTTATCAGATACTTTGGCGCCTCCCATAATGGCTGTAAAAGGTTTCTCAGCAGACTTCAGTACCTTGTCCATAGCTTTAAGCTCGCTTTCTATCAGGAAACCGAACATGCTGTTATCAGGGAAGTATGCAGCAATAAGAGCTGTAGATGCATGTGCGCGGTGTGCGGTACCAAAGGCATCGTTCACATAGCAGTTAGCATAGCTGGCAAGTTGTTTTACAAAATTTTTCTGGCTCTCTTTAACTTTTGCTTTAGCTGCTTTTTTATCGTCATCTGAGGCACCCTCTGCAAGGTGATAGGGCTTACCTTCCTCTTCTTCGTAAAAACGAAGATTTTCCAGCAGGAGTATTTCGCCCGGCTTCAATGAGGATGCCAGTTGTTTGGTATCGTCACCCATACAGTCGGCAGCAAATTTTATTTTCCTGCCAATATTATTCTCAACAGCAGGAACAATATGCCGTAGCGAAAATTTATCCTGGACCTGGCCATTTGGCCTACCAAGATGCGACATTAAGATGAGGGAACCCCCATCATTGAGTATCTTTTTAATCGTGGGTAAGGCACCCCTAATTCGTGTATCGTCGGTTACTTCAAAAGTCTGTTTATTTAACGGCACATTAAAGTCGACCCTGACGATGACTTTTTTACCCGAAAAGGTATATTTATCAATTGTCTGCATTGCTAAACGGTTTGAGGTTACAATTTGAGCAGCAAATGTAGAAAAACTATTTTTATTTACCTTTGAGGCTATCGATACTTGAGGTTAAATTATTTATATATTTCTCTTATTAAGATTGGATATTCAACATGTTTTTCTCAGATATTATAGGGCAGGAAGGAATTAAAAATAAATTAAGGGCTTCACTTAAATTAAAACGCATTCCTCATGCCCAGATGATCTATGGGCCGCAAGGAACCGGTAACCTGCCCCTGGCAATTGCCTATGCACAATATATTGCGTGCATCGGTGAAAAAGACGACGACTCCTGTGGAATTTGCCCAAGCTGTCAGAAATTCACAAAACTTATTCATCCCGACCTGCACTTTGCTTTCCCTGTGAATACCACAAACAAAATATCTAAGGACCCAACGAGTGACGATTTTATTACAGAATGGAGGGAATTTGTTTTGTCAAATCCATATTTCAGTCCAACCAACTGGTACAATTATATTGGTATTCAAAACAAGCAGGGATTGATCAACAAAAAAGAAGCAGATCTTATCATACATAAATTGAATCTGAGGCCCTTTGAATCGGAATTCAAATTTATGATCATCTGGTTGCCTGAGAAAATGAACCTCAGTGCTGCTAATCATTTGTTGAAACTGATAGAAGAACCTCCGTTAAATACCTTTTTTATTCTCGTTAGCGATGACCCCGGCCAGGTATTGCTTACAATAGCCTCACGAACTCAACCGGTTAAATTATCAAGTATCGATGAGAAATCTTTAACTCTTGTCTTAGAAGAGAAAAATAACTTGTTTTCCACAGAAATAAAAAATATAGTTCGACTTGCCAACGGGAATTATATCAAAGCATTGGAAATCATTAATACTACCGAAGAGCAAGATTTTAATTTTGAGAAATTCATAGGTATTATGCGCTTTTGCTGGTCGAGAGAATATATCAGCATTAATGAATGGGTTGAAGAGATGGCAGGTCTGGGCAGGGAACGATTGAAAACTTTCTTTGATTATGCTTCGCGACTGATACGTGAAAATTTCATCAGCAATACAGGATTACCGGAATTGATTTATTTGACTGATAAGGAGGAAGATTTTACTAAGAAATTTCACCCCTATATCAACGGGCGAAATATAACGAAGCTTTATACGGAAATAAACAAAGCTTCAGCTGATATTGAACGAAATGGATATGCCAAAATTATACTCTTCGACTTTTCACTTCAGGTAATGAAATTAATAAGGAATTGATGGCAAGGGATGGTTATTAGTATTTAGTGATAAGATGAATTATGTATCTGTTCGGGATTTAAAAAATGGTTCTAAAAACATCATTTTTCATGATCGGTTTTAATATCTGCTTTTTTTATAGTTTTGTTGGTTAAGAAGATTTAATTGGGAAGAGTAATGGGAAGTGAAAATACTGAGATAAACGAACAATCCACCGAAAATATAATTCGGGATGAGATGGATTGCCAGTACAGCTGTCTTAGGAACTGCAAAAAACTCAGTTCATTCGATTGGCTCAGAGAAATATCGGCGATAAAAGAATTTAACGAAATAGTTGAAGTACAATTTAAAAATACCCGGAAAGCTTTTTTTCACAATTCAAATAGACTGCGTTTAGAACAAAACGATATTGTTGCGGTTGAGGCTTCCCCGGGGCACGATATTGGCAGAGTATCGCTTACCGGACATCTTGTACTTTCTAAATTGATTATTCAGGGAATCAATTACAAGGAACAGGAGTTAAAAAAAATATACCGAAAAGCTAAACAGGCCGATATCGATAAATGGAAGGAAGCTATCGCACTTGAAGAAACTACAATGCTCCGGTCAAGAAAAATTGCTGAAGACATGAAACTTGATATGAAGATTGGAGATGTTGAATATCAAGGAGATAGGACCAAGGCTATATTCTATTATATTGCCGACGAACGGGTTGATTTTCGCGAGCTCATCAAAGTGCTGGCAGATGAGTTCAAGATTAGAGTTGAAATGCGACAGATTGGTGCGAGACAGGAAGCCGGGCGTATAGGTGGGATTGGTTCATGTGGTCGACAATTGTGCTGCGCTTCGTGGATAACAAATTTTGTATCTGTTACCACAAATGCAGCCAGGTATCAGGAAGTTTCACTTAATCCTCAGAAACTGGCCGGACAGTGCGGCAAACTGAAATGTTGCCTGAATTATGAATTGGATGTTTACCTTGACGCACAGGAAGATTTTCCGGATACCACATTAAAATTAGAAACAAAACAGGGTAGGGCCGCGCACCAGAAAACTGATGTATTTAAGAGACTCATGTGGTACAGCATTGAATCGGAGAAAGGAAATATAATAACCTGTATGTCGGTTGATCAGGTCAATGAGATTATAGCATTGAACCAACGTGGCACAATTCCTGAAAAATTAATGGGAGTTGAAGAATCATCGATCGCTTCGATAATTGAATACCAGAATTCAGCCGGGCTCGAAAGTTTAACCCGTTTCGAGGATTCTCCCGAAGCCAGTAAACCACAGCACAATAAAAAGAAGAAATTCAGAATGAAAAAACATAAAAATCGGTAACATGTACAGAAAGTATTATCGATATGGATTGATATCACTTTTACTGTTATTTCTGCTTACCTGCACTTCGCATACAGTTTCTGATCAGGTATCATCGATAAAGACTGAAGGTTGGAAGTATACCGATAAGGTTGTTTTTGAATATACTATTTCTGATACTTTAGCTTCATACGATATATTGATACATGTACGCAATACAAAAAATTATTCATATAGTAATTTGTGGTTATTCATTGAAACAATGGCCCCCAGTGGAAAATATCAGCGAGATACTCTCGAAGTAACTCTGACTGATGAAAACGGCCGCTGGTTAGGGGAAAGTACTCAAAGTATCAATACTCTGCTGGTACCTTATAAAGAAAACATACATTTTTCCGACAGGGGAATTTATCAGACTGTAATCCAGCATGCTATGCGTGACACCGTATTAAAACATATTACGGATATTGGTTTGCGCATTCAGGATCACCTTCCGAAATAGTTATACAAGGTGTCGAAAGGGAAATTGGAGAGATTTAAGGAAATGAGATTGTTTCCAAATGTACTTCAACCACCGTTTGAAGATATATTTGAACAAGATTTTTTTCTCAAGGGTAAATGGAGCAGTGATTTTTTTAGTAACGATCGTCCAATAACTATTGAACTTGGATGTGGGAAGGGTGAGTATACCATAGGATTGGCAAGACAATTTCCGGAGCGTAATTTTATTGGCATCGATATTAAAGGAGCCCGGATTTGGAAAGGGGCAAAAGCTGCTCTAAACGAGGGAATAAGTAATGTGGGTTTTTTGCGTACACGAATCGATTTTGTTGAATCTTTTTTTGCAGTGAATGAGATCAAAGAAGTTTGGATCACATTCCCCGATCCGCAACCCCGTAAAAGTTTGAAGCGACTTACTTCGAGCCGGTTTTTAAAGCGTTATCAACGATTCCTGATCAATGAAGGAGTGATTCACCTAAAAACTGATAATCCGGGATTATATCATTATACGAAAAGGCTGGCTGAGTTTAACAATTTGCCAGTTGAGTTTGCAACAGAAGATTTGTATAAATCGGATAGTAAAGATGAAATTCTATCCATCAGAACATTTTATGAAAATATGTGGATCGAAGCTGGTTTACCTATTCATTATTTAAGGTTCAGACTTTATTCCGGGGTAATACTAAATGAACTTGCCGATGAACAGTGACGATAGCTTTTTTGAATCAGTCTATGAAATTACACGCTCTATCCCTTTCGGACGCGTAACTACATATGGAGCCATTGCACATTGTATAGGTTCTCCCGGGGCCTCAAGAATGGTTGGCTGGGCTTTGAATAATTGTCATACCCTCGACGATTTTATCCCCGCTCATCGTGTAGTAAATCGTAATGGTGTGCTCACAGGGAAACATCATTTTCGTCATCCTGGTTTGATGCAGGAGTTACTGGAAAACGAAGGTATTGAAGTGATGAACGATCATGTTAAAGATTTCAAAAGCAGGTTTTGGAACCCTTGTTCCAATTTAATCTAAATAAAAATATCTATATTTGTTACTATCCGTAAACATTAATCAGTATAAGAATGCAAATTTCAAAGGATGAGGTTGTTGAAGTATTGAAATCTATTGTACATCCTTCATCGGGTGTCGATATTGTATCGATGGATATTGTTACAGAAATTAAAATTGAAAAGAAGAAGTTATTTCTTGAGTTGACATTTCCTTCAGTCAACGATCCGCTTAAATCATCCATTAAAAAAGCTTGTGAAGTTGCACTGAAGGACAGATTATCCGATCAGGTTGAAATAGATATCCAGATCAAAACACCTTTAAAACCTGTTGTTCCAAAGGTTGAACGGGAAATTTTACCCGGCGTGAAAAATATTATTGCAGTAGCTTCCGGAAAGGGTGGAGTCGGTAAGTCAACTGTTGCAACAAATCTGGCAATTGCTTTTGCGCATTCCGGGGCAAAAGTCGGATTGATAGATGCCGATATATTCGGGCCATCGATTCCAAAAATGCTTGGCCTTGAAAACGAGAGGCCTTCCGTAATCAGAAAAAATGATAAGGACCTGATTGTACCAGCTGAACGATTTGGTGTCAAGGCCCTTTCGATAGGGTTTTTTGTTAGTCCCGAAGATGCCACAGTGTGGAGGGGTCCTATGGCTTCTAATGCATTGAAACAACTTATTTCCGATGCCGATTGGGGAGAATTGGATTACCTGTTCGTCGATCTTCCTCCCGGAACAAGCGATATACACCTGACACTGGTACAAACAGTATCTGTGACAGGTGCAATTATTGTGAGTACACCCCAAGCTGTAGCCCTGGCAGATGCAGTAAAGGGTATTAATATGTTTCAGAATAAAACTATTAATGTTCCTATTTTAGGACTTATCGAAAATATGTCGTGGTTTACTCCTGAAGAACTGCCTGATAATAAGTATTATATATTTGGCAAGAACGGATGTTCAGAACTGGCAGAAAAAATGAATATTCCATTACTTGGGCAAATTCCGATTGTCCAAAGCGTGAGGGAAGGGAGCGATTTGGGAGAACCTGTGGTGTTGAAGAAACAGAAAGTAAGTGAGGAATTTAAAAGTGCCGCCGAAAAGTTACGAATTCAAGTTCTGAAAAGAAACACAGCTTCTCAGCCTACTGAAAGAGTTAAAATAACACGACACCGGTTTTCAGATTTTAAAAAATAAAAACATATGGGAAATTTGGCTAACGAACAGGTTGTGAATAAGGTCAAACATGCAATTGAATCCATTCGCCCTTACCTGAATGCTGACGGTGGCGATGTTGAACTGATCGAAGTATCGGCTGATCTTGTTGTGAAAGTAAAACTGACCGGAGCTTGTCAGGGTTGTCCATTTAGCGTGCAAACTCTTAGAGCGGGTATTGAACATGCTATTCGCAACGAAATACCTGAACTTAAAGAACTCATTTCAGTGTAAATTGTATATTTGTTTTCTTGAAATTACACAATACCATATCTTCCTTATTTCAATGATTTGATTTTTTTTTACTATTCCTCCGGTTAATTAACAGAGGAATATATTTTTGTATAAAATATACTTATCAATTTGGAGTTATATCATATTAAACCCAATACATATTGTTTGTGTCTAAGTTTTTAAAATACATTCTGATTATTCTGATTGCGGTACTTGGAATATCTTGTTCAACTAAAAAAAATACTGCAATTACACGCGGTTATCATAATCTTACTTCATACTTTAATATTCTGTTCAATGGAGAAGAAAGCTTTAAAAGAGGTATGCAAAAACTCATTGAAACGTACGATGATGATTTTTCCGAGATACTGCCGGTCTTTTTATATACCAATAAAGATGCCTTATCGGCAATTGGACCTGAAATGGATCGCTCGATTAAGAAAGCTACAAAGCTAATATCCATGCATTCGCTCACTGTCAAACCCGAGCTTAAGAACGATAAGGAATTATCACAAAAACAAAAGGAATTTTTTAGTAAAAAGGAATATAACCAATTTGTCGATGAAGCTTATTTATTGATGGGGAAAGCACATTTCTACAGAATGGAATATTCGTTGGCAAAAGAAACATTTAACTATATCCTATCGAGTTATCCTGAAGATAATACAATTTTTGAAACACGTATTTGGCTGGCGCGCCTGGCCAATGAAGAAAAAAGATATCGGGAATCGTCTGATATTCTTGCATCGATTGAGAAAAATATGGAGTTCCCCAAACAATTCAGGGGCGATCTGTATGCAACCTGGGCCGATTATTATCTCAAACAGGGAAAATTTGCCGAAGTCATTGAGCCTCTGCAAAAGGCAATTGAATTTACCGGTAATAAACAAATCCGTACCAGATACAACTATCTTTTAGCGCAATTATATGCATTGACAAAAAACAATAGTAAAGCATCGGAGGGTTATGATAAAGTGATTCGTATGAATCCTCCTTATAAAATGACTTTTAATGCTAAAATAAATCGGGCGCTGACCTATCAGGCGGGAACAGGTTCCCGAAGGGACATAGAAAAGCAACTTCAGAAAATGCTGAAAGATGATAAGAACATCGAATATCAGGATCAGATATATTATGCGCTGGGGAATCTCTACTTTACTGATAATATGATTAATGAAGCTACTAAATATTATAAGCTTTCAATAGAGAAAAGTATCGAAAATAATCGGCAGAAGGCAAAAACCAGTCTCACATTGGCCGATATATATTATACTATGCCAGATTATATGTCTGCACAGGCATATTATGATACCGCATTATTAGTCATTAATACCGATTATCCGGATTATGCAAAAATCTATGCGAAATCAGTAAGTCTGACTTACCTGGTAAAGAGTATAAGAACTGTTGAATTCGAGGATAGCGTGTTGAAACTGGCGAATTTGCCTGAAAGTGAATTATTGGCAATTATTGATGGTTTGATAGAAGAAGAAATTCGGACAGAGGAGGAGAATCGGTTGCTACAGCAACAACTGGCCGAAGAACGGCTTAATACTCAGATGGAGAGTGACCTGTTAACAATGAATGAACAGGGCGGAAGCTGGTATTTCAATAATCCAATGGCGAAAAGTGTTGGTCATAAAGAGTTTTTACAGGTTTGGGGTAACCGGAAACTTGAGGATAACTGGAGAAGAAAAAATAAAAGTGTTGTCAGTTTTGGAGAAATAGTTACAGATGAAGGGAGTGAAAATATGGAAGAAGGTGAAGTAACGTCAGACAATGTTATCACAAATCGAAAAACCCGTAATTATTATTTGCAATATATACCCTTCACGGATTCTGCCAAACAGGAGTCTCTTAAAAAAATTTCCACCGGACTTTCGAAGATGGGTGAAATTTATGGGGATGAACTGAAGGATTATCCAAAAGCTATTGAGGCATATGAAGAATTACTAAAACGCTTTCCAAAATATGAGAATAAGCTTCAGGTGTATTACAAACTCTATACTATTGCTAAAACCAATAAGGATATTGAGAGGGTCAGTCTTTATCAGCAAAAAATAATTAATGAATACCCTAACAGCAATTTTGCTAAATTAATGACGAACCCGAACTTTATGGAAGAAATAAAAAATCAGGAGCGGTTGGTATATGTTGAATATGAGCAGGTATATAAATTGTTCAATGCAGGCAATTACTCCCAGTGTCTTCTGCGGGCGCAAAAAGCTATGGAAAATTATCCCGATCATGAATTATATTCAAAATTCGATTATATACATACCATTTCAGGGGGCCTGAGAAAAGACACACTTCTATTTATTAACGATTTACAGGAACTTATCACTAAATATCCGGCAACTGATATTGCCGATAATGCCCAGATGATGATTAATTATCTACAGAACATTTCACCAAGGGTTGTTACAAGGCAAAACCAGTTAATAGCCAGAGAATTATTTAAAGAAACGCCCGATGAAATGCATTATTTTGCCTATTTAACACCTTCAAGGCTGAATATAAACCAGCTTATTTTTAACATTGTTAACTTCAATCTCGATAATTTCGATGATCTGAAACTGGAAGTAAAAAGAGTTGCTATTGAAGGTAACAAGTCGATTTGCGTTGTCCGGAAATTTAGTAACAGCACTGAGGCAATGACTTACTTATCTGCAATAAAACTGGATGAGAGTATTTTTAAAGATGTTGATCCTGCCGGTGTTATACCCATCATTATTTCACAAACGAATTATACAAAACTTACAGAAACCGGTAAAACGGATCAATACCTTCTGTTCTTTAATGAGAAATACAAGTAATCATCACGGGCCATGTTACAGACTTGCGTGCCGGCAACTATTATTTTTAAGCTATGAAGAAGAAAGTTAAAATACTTTGGACCGATGATGAAATAGATCTACTGAGGCCGCATATTTTATTCCTCGAGGGTAAAGGGTACGAGGTATTTACTACAAGTAACGGCAGCGATGCCATAGAATTGGTAATGGAACAAGATTTTGATCTGATTTTCCTCGATGAAAATATGCCCGGATTAAGTGGTTTGGAAACACTTAAAAAAATTGTTGAAGTTCGTCCTTCAATTCCTGTCGTGATGATAACGAAAAGCGAAGAAGAAGATATTATGGATGCCGCTGTCGGATCAAAAATTGCTGATTACCTTATCAAACCGGTCAATCCAAATCAGATTCTTCTGTCGATAAAGAAAAATATAGACCATAGGAAATTAATTACAACCAAAACCACATCCGATTATCAGCAGGATTTTAGAAATATAAGTCTGCAACTGGCTTCAGCAGGTTCATTTTACGAATGGACTGAAATATACAAACGACTTCTTCACTGGGAACTAGAACTTGATAATTCAAGCGATAGCAGTATGAGTGAAGTTATTAGCATGCAAAAACATGAAGCAAATATAAGTTTTGGAAAATTCGTAAAAAACAATTATCTCTCCTGGTTGAATCCCGATACGAAAGATAAACCGGTTTTATCGCCCAATATTTTCCGAACGCACATATTTCCCGAACTTGAAAAATCGGGGAAAGTTATCCTCTTGCTGATCGATAATCTGCGCTTCGATCAGTGGAGGTTGATACAACCTGATATTAACCAGTTTTACCTCACTGAACAGGAGAATATATACTGCAGTATTCTTCCTACTTCAACTCAATATTCCCGTAATTCAATTTTCTCCGGACTAATGCCTGATGCCATACAGAAACTATACCCCGATTATTGGGTATACGATGATGATGAGGGAAATAAAAATAAGTTTGAAGAAGAATTATTAAAGTATCAGTTGCAGCGGACCGGTATTAAAACAAAACTTTATTATCAGAAGATTTTCAATAATGCTATGGCAGCAAAAGTTCTCGAAAATCTCTCTAATATTTTACAGAACGATCTGATTGTTTTGGTATATAATTTTGTCGATATGCTATCGCACGCAAACACAGATATAGAAATGATACGTGAACTCGCATCTACCGATTCAGCCTATCGCTCTTTAACACTCTCATGGTTTAAACATTCACATTTAATTGAGCTTTTCGGTGAACTTGCGCAAAAAGATATTAGTATTTTCCTCACCACCGATCATGGTACTATTCGGGTAGGTCATCCGGTTAAAGTACTTGGGGATAAGACAACATCGCGAAATCTCAGGTATAAACTAGGCAAGAATTTATCATACAATCCTAAAGAAGTTTTTGAAATTGTTAATCCTGAAAAGGCTCACTTGCCTAAAACAACTGTCAGCTCAAAATATATTTTTGCGCTGAATGATGATTTTTTTGCCTATCCGAATAACTATAACTACTATGTAAGGTATTTTACAAATACTTACCAGCACGGCGGTATCTCAATGGAAGAAATGATTCTTCCCATCGTAAAGCTTAAATCAAAAATATTCTAAACTCACTCATTTGTTTCTATCATGCAAAATCACCGGCTGACTTTTACTATCTGGAAAATATCCGAAGCCGCAGCGGAATTCCTTAAAATCACAAAAGGGATTAAGCATTTTGCATTTTACGGCGAAATGGGAGTGGGGAAGACCACATTTATAAAGGCAATATGTCAGTTGCTGGGAGCTGTCGATCTTGTAAGCAGTCCGACATTTGCCATAATTAATGAATATTCCACTCGTGAAGGAGATATCATTTATCATTTCGATTTTTACAGGATAAAAACGTCTGCCGAACTTTTAGATATTGGATTTTACGATTATTGTTCTTCCGATGCCTATGGATTTATTGAATGGCCCGATAAAGCTGAAGATATAATACCTGATGACTTCATTAGTGTATATCTCGAAGAAGATCCGGATGAAACAAGAATACTATCATTTTCACTTTAGGTAGTTTTTTTGTGCTTCTTACAAATTCCTGCATTAAATTTGATAGGTTGTGCAGATTATTCATTTTTGGAGATCATCTCCGAAATTATCATAGCTATTATGGTTGATCAGAAACCCGATTCATCCACTAAGCCACTAATGTATACAGGTTTGATGCCCCAGGAGGAAATGCTGGAAATTGGCAAAAAACATAAAAAACTTGTACTTGGTATCCCGAAGGAAGATCATGAAAACGAGAAGCGTATTTCTCTCACACCTGAGGCTGTTGAAGTTCTTGTAAATAATGGCCACGATGTGCTGCTTGAATCACATGCTGGCGATGGCGCTAATTATATTGACAAAGATTACAGCGAACACGGTGCATTTATTGTTGAATCGCGTGAGAAGGTGTTTGGTTCGGAAATTATTTTAAAAGTAGCTCCCCTCGAAGAGAAAGAGATAGATATGCTAAAAGGCAATCAGGTAGTGTTTTCCTCATTACAAATTTCTCAGCAGAACCATGATTATATTAAAAGGCTGATGAACAAAAAGGTAACGACTATTGCATACGAATACCTTAAAAACTCATTTGGTCGCTATCCGGTTCTTCAATCGATGAAGGCAATTTCAGGTAATGCAGCTATCACAATTGCTGCCGAATTACTATCCAATAATTCTGGTGGTAAGGGAATTATTCTGGGTGGAATTTCCGGTATTACCCCTACCGAAGTTATAATTATTGGGGCAGGCACGGCTGCCGAATTCGCAGCTCGTGCAGCTATTGGTCTTGGAGCATTTGTTAAAGTATTCGATACATCGGTTCAGCGGCTCGAAGAACTGCAGCAAAATCTGGGTATGCGGCTGCATACTTCTATTTTTCATCCTCAGGTTCTTACACGTACATTAAAATCGGCCGATGTTTTAGTAGGAGCAGTTACACTCTTCGACTCAGGGCCCAGATTTTTTGTGACTGAGGAGATGGTAAAAAATATGAAAAAGGGTTCGGTAATTATCGATTTGAGTGTCGATCAGGGAGGTTGTATCGAGACTTCCGAATGCCGGTCACTCCTTAATCCGGTTTATATCAAACATAATGTTATTCATTACAGCGTTCCTAACATTCCATCATTAGTAGCCCGAACCGCTTCCATCGCTATCAGCAATATAATTTCACCAATCGTTATGGAAATGGGGAATGCGGGAGGAATTAAAGCATTGCTTAAAGAACGTGCCGGAGTGCGTCAGGGCACGTATATTTATAATGGGATACTTACTAACGAATATATTGGAAACCGGTTTGATATCCCCTCGAAGGATATTGACCTACTCATGGCTGCATTCTGATCATCATTAAATCAAAATACTCGCCTTACAGGTTATTATAAAAAGACAAAAGGCATACCTGGAGGCATGCCTTTTATCAACCTAACCCTAACCACTTGACCTAATTAACCCAAATTCGTTTTGTACTATTTGTCTTATCGATAAATGTAATTCTTACCAGGTAAATACCTGTCTCCAGCTCAAAACTCAGTCGCACGCTATTTGATGGTTCCAGCTCTTGTGAATATACTATCTGACCAACAATACTCATTATCTCGATTTTTTCGATTTTTACATCAGATTTTAATTCAAGATTTCCATCAATTACAGGATTCGGATAAACAGTAACTTTCTCAGGGGCATAGACGTAAGTGTCGCAATATCCCTGATTCAAAGCTATTCCTGAAAGTATCAGTACAAGTCCTGCTATGAATATCTTTCTGTGCATCGATTTGATTTGTAATTATAAGTTACAAAAATAATACCAAATAGAATAGATTCAAGCCGTAATCTTAATATTTTTTGTTTTTAACAGTAATTAACAATTACTTTTACTCTGTTCGTATGAAATTGTTACACTCCGGATTATCTTATTTACAGTTAATGTATTAACTTGTATATCTTTTATAGCATGCGTATGCTGAAAAGGATTTTTCAGTAATAAATTACTAACCAACCAAAACAAATTTAACGATGAAATATCATTACTTAATCTGGATGATCGGACTGATAGTATCTTGTACCAGTAATCCCGAAATTAAAATCAGTTCGGCTGAAACACCAACAACAGTTTCGGATACAACTAAAGATGGAATTTTTATCCATATTTCGGAAAGTTACAACGATCCTCACCGTTTGCTCATGCCCCTGAAAATGGCAACTATAATGGCTGAGGATAAAGATGTAATCGTATATATGGATATACATGCAGTTAATATCCTGGTCAATGATGCTGACGATATCAGTCTGGCAGGTTTCGAAACTGCAAAGACTTACATTAAAGTGCTATTGGAGAAAAAAGTGGGTATTTATGCGTGTCCAACCTGTCTCCAGGTAGCGGGTTTCAAAACTGACGATCTGGCTGAAGGTATTCAGGTGGCGCAGAAAGACAAATTCTTCAGTTTTACGAAGGGAAGGATTCTGACCCTGGATTATTAGTTACTTTTTTTGGTATTTGCCGCGAAGGGGAAAATGCAGGCTTGAGTGTTTACAACATTCCCAATTCCAGCAATGCTTCCTCCGACATCATGGTCTGGTCCCATGGAGGATCGAAAACAAGGTTTACACTGCATTCCTTGACTTCGTCGAGCATTTCGATACGTCCTTTGACCTCGATAAGTATCTGGTCGGCGATAGGGCAATTGGGTGCCGTAAGTGTCATTACGATCTCCACATTTTTCTCATCGTCGATATTGATCTCGTAAATGAGGCCAAGAGCGTATATGTTTACAGGAATTTCGGGATCGTAAATCTCTTTCAGGGTCTTAACGATATCCGTTTCGAGCTGAAGAAGCTTGTTATGGTCCTTTTTTTCACTCATGATACAGTCTCCTTTAATTCTTCTTCTCTTTGGCATCGTATGCAATGGCATACAATTTCATTTGTTTGATCATCGAAAGCAATCCATTGGCACGTGTAGGCGAAAGATTCTGCCGAAGGCCTATGGTATCGATGAATTCTAGCTTAGTATTCATAATCTCCTGTGGCGTACGGTTGGAAAGTACTCTTATTAGCAGGGCAATAATACCCTTGGTGATGATAGCATCACTATCGGCAGTATACCTAATTTTACCGTCGTTATATTCGGCATTCAGCCATACTTTGCTTTGGCATCCCCGGATAAGATATTCGTTGTTTTTCAGTTTCGTATCGATCTCCGGCAATCCGTTGGATAATTCGATGAGGTAGTTGTACCTGTCCATCCAATCATCGAAAACAACGAATTCATCTATTATATCCTGCTGTACTTCCTGAATTGTAGCCACTATTAATCCTATTAACAATTGAGAAAAATTTCTGTTCAGCGATCAGGAGAACATAGATTTCACCTGGCGCACTGCTTTGCAAAGATAATCAATCTCCTCTTTGGTGTTGTACATCGAGAGAGAGACTCGGAGTGTGCCGTCGATACCGTAATGCTGCCAAACGGGCTGAGCACAATGTGATCCCACACGCACTGCCACCCCCATTTTATCGAATACCATGCCGGCATCGGCCATATGAACTCCATCGATAAGGAAGCAAAGTATACAAGATTTTTCAGGTGCGCGTCCGTAAATGGTTATTTCACCCAATGCATCGAGCTGTTCTGTGGCATACTGTAAAATCTCCGATTCATAGGCTGAAATCGATTCAATTCCCAGGGAAGAAATATAATCGAGTGCTGCAGCAAGACCTATTGCTCCGATATAATTTGTTGTACCGGCTTCGAATTTGAAAGGGATAACGTTATAGGTAGTCTTTTCAAAAGTAACCACATCAACCATATCACCACCTCCCTGGTAGGGCGGAATGGCTTCAAGAAATTTTTCTTTCCCGTATAATACACCAATACCTGTTGGCCCGTATGCTTTGTGTCCGGAGAATACCAGAAAATCGCAGTCGAGATCCTGCACATCGATGGGGGTATGCTGGACCGACTGGGCAGCATCAATTAAGACCGGAACGCCTGCAGCATGTGCAATACGGATAATTTCTTTAATGGGATTTACAGTACCCAGCGTGTTGGAAATATGAGTTACAGCAACGAGCTTTGTTTTATCCGTAATCAGACCGGGAAGTTTATCAATTTGCAGAATGCCCTGATCGTCGAAAGGAATAATTTTCAGTTTGGCCTGCTTCCGATCGCGCAACATTTGCCAGGGGACAATATTGGCATGGTGCTCCATTTCGGAAATAATGATCTCATCGCCTTTATAAACATATTTATCGCCAAATGAAAAGGCAAGAAGATTGATTGACATGGTAGTGCCGCTTGTGAAAATGATCTCCGATGCTTTTTCTGCATTGATAAAAGTTCGGATCTTTTCCCGGGCATTTTCATAAGCATTCGTAACCTGATCGCTTAGAAAATGTACTCCACGGTGAATGCTGCTGTTCAGTTCGGAATGGTAACGGTTTACTACTTCAATTACCTGAAGCGGTTTTTGAGTTGTGGCTCCGTTGTCGAAATATACAAGTGGTTTATTGTAAACCTTTTTTGTGAGTACCGGGAAATCGGCGCGGACTTTATTGATATCGAAATTTGCCATACTGGTTGTTACTATAATCCCGGCAAATATAAACGGATAGTTAATAGTATGAAATGATATTTGCCAACTTGTGCTTCAATAGTCAGCGAAGGTATTATTTTAAAACTGATGGATATTGCAGTTTTCACAGCGTGAAAGTTCACCGCGAAGACGCTTCTCCACCATATCGTTCATACGTTCTTTCAACGGATCGAGCGTTATTTTACTCATTACTTCGTTGGCAAAGGCATACATCATCAGGTGCCGGGCTTCATTATAACCAATTCCCCGCGAACGCAGGTAAAAAAGCCCTTCGGTATCGAGCTGGCCTACTGTGGCTCCATGGCTGCATTTCACATCGTCGTTATAAATTTCAAGCTGAGGCTTGGTATTCATTCTGGCAGTTTTGGAAAGCAAAATATTATTATTGCGTTGATAGGCCAGGGTTTTTACGGCATATTTATCTACCAGTATTTTTCCATTGAAAGCTCCGGTAGCCTGTCCGTCAAGAATACCTTTGAACAGTTGATCGCTCTGGCAGTTCGGACTGGCATGGTGTATGTGTGTGAATGTTGCCACATGCTGTTGGTTATCACAAAAGAAGATCCCATAAGTATTGTTGGTAGCTCCTTCGCCGGAAAGTTTAGCAAATATATTATTCCGGATCAACCCGCCGTGGAGCGAAATAGTGTTTGAGGTAAAAGTGCTGCTGGCTTCCTGATGAACGAATGTATTGGAAATCTGCGATGAATTACTGTTTTCATTCTGCATACGCAAATACTCCATGTGAGCTCCTTTACCGATATATATCTCAGTTAATGAATTGGTAATAAAACTTTTATTGCAAAGTGTATGATCGCATACCAGGATAGATGATTTGGAACCTTCCTCGGCAACAATGAGGTTGCGCCGTGTAACACGTAAATTATTGAGTGAGAAGCCAATATTAATGATCTGGATAGGCTTTTCAATCTGAACATTTTTCGGAATATACATAAAAATGCCGTCCTGTGCGAAAAGTGTATTCAGGGCAGCCAGACTGTCGAGCGAGGTGTCGGCATATTGAGCGTAATGCTTATTTACCAGTTCGGGATATTTTATCGAAGCTTCGGCAAAACTGCTGATAATAACGCCTTTCGGGAGCGGTTCTATTTCGTTGTGACTGTAATAAAAGCCATTCAATACAAGTACAATATGCGTATTAAGTTCGGGAATATCGCAGTGGAAAAGATCTTCCAGACTGATCGAAATTTTTGCCGGGGCAATTTCGTACGAATAATCGCCCTGTAAGTAAATCATCAGATCGGTATACCGGTAATCCTCATTCTTTTTAGTGGGTATACCCAAACGTTTAAAATCTTCGAACGCCCGGGGCCG
>CAZMVE010000024.1:26410-31658 GCA_964569585.1 uncultured Bacteroidales bacterium
CTGATCTGTAAAAGTTTTTGTGCCTCTACGGCGAACTCCATCGGAAGTTTATTGAGCACTTCCTTGGCATAACCGTTAATGATGAGACTTATAGCCGTTTCAGTATCGATGCCGCGCTGGTTGCAATAAAATATCTGATCCTCACCTATTTTTGAAGTTGTGGCTTCGTGTTCGATAATGGCTCCATCGTTGTCCACCTCAAGGTAGGGGAAAGTATGTGCCCCGCACTGGTCACCCAGCAACAATGAGTCGCATTGTGTATAATTTCGTGCATTATCGGCATTTTTCAGCACCTTCACCAGTCCCCTGTAGCTGTTTTGTCCCTTACCTGCAGAAATCCCCTTGGAAATAATGGTGCTGCGTGAATTTTTACCGATATGGATCATCTTGGTCCCTGTATCAGCCTGCTGGTAATTATTGGTCACCGCCACCGAATAAAATTCACCAATAGTATTGTCACCCTTCAGGATACAGCTGGGGTATTTCCAGGTTATGGCCGATCCGGTTTCTACCTGTGTCCATGATATCTTGGAATTGTCGCCTTTGCATATTCCCCGCTTGGTAACAAAATTAAAGATACCTCCTATTCCTTCTTTATTGCCCGGGTACCAGTTTTGTACGGTGCTATACTTCACTTCGGCATTCTCCATGGCCACAATCTCAACTATGGCGGCATGCAACTGGTTTTCGTCGCGTTGCGGAGCCGTACATCCTTCGAGGTAGCTGACATAGCTGTCGTCTTCGGCAACAATTAGTGTTCTCTCAAACTGACCGGTGTTGAAGGCATTGATACGGAAGTAGGTGGAAAGTTCCATGGGACATCGGACTCCCCTGGGAATATAGCAGAACGACCCGTCGCTGAATACAGCCGAATTCAGGCATGCAAAATAGTTGTCGGTGTAAGGGACCACCGAGCCCATGTATTTTTTTACCAGGTCGGGGTGCTCCTGCACAGCGTCGCTGAAAGAGCAAAAAATAATGCCTAATTCAGCCAGTGTTTCACGAAAAGTGGTCTTTACCGAAACACTGTCCATGACGGCATCAACAGCAACTCCTGCCAGGTGTTTTTGCTCCTCGAGGGGTATACCCAGTTTTGCGAAAGTAGCCAGCAATTCGGGATCAACTTCATCCAGATTGTTATAGCTTGCCTTACGTTTTGGAGCAGCATAATATATAATATCCTGATAGTTTATTTCGGGTAATTTCAAATGGGCCCAACCGGGCATTTTCATCGTCTGCCAGTGCCTGAATGCTTTCAACCGGTATTCCAGCATAAATTCAGGTTCATTCTTTTTGGCAGAGAGCCTCCGTATGATATCTTCATTTAACCCCTTGGGAAGGGTTTCCATCTCAATATCGGTATAGAAACCGTATTTGTACTCGTTTGAGGTTACCTGTTCCAGTATCTGATCCTGTTCTGCACTCATGTCCTCAATTTTTTGGAAGATATGTCCTTTGCGCTAATCTTATTTAGACTATTTATAAATAACGACAAAGATACAAAAAGTAAACGAATAACTATCTTTGTGGTTCATTTGAAAAACCTTTATTTACGGGTTTATATCGATGAAAAAACAAAGAGATCTTGAAAAAATAGGGGAATTCGGACTGATCCGTTTACTGACGAAACGTATCGAGTTGAAGAATAAGTCGTCACTGATAGGCGTAGGTGATGATGCAGCTATTTTATCCATGGGGGATTTACAGACGGTGGTTACCACCGACTTACTGACCGAAGGGATTCACTTTGACCTTGTATATACTCCTTTGAAGCATTTGGGCTATAAAGCCGTAATCGTTAATCTGTCCGATGTGTATGCCATGAATGCCGTACCCTCGCAGATACTGGTATCGATAGCTGTTTCATCGAAGTTTACCACCAGCATGATTGAAGAGCTATACGAGGGAATTCATATGGCCTGTGGTTTTTACGGAGTCGACCTGGTGGGAGGGGACACAACCAGTTCATTGACCGGACTAACCATCAGTATAACTGCAATTGGTTCGGCTCCAAAGGAACGGATTGTATATCGCAACGGGGCAAACGAGAACGATCTGATTTGTGTTTCCGGCGATCTTGGAGCTGCTTACATGGGACTGCAATTGCTCGAGAGGGAAAAACGCATATTCAGCGAGAGCAATGCCGTACAACCCGATCTTTCGGGTTATGATTATATACTCGGCCGCCAGCTAAAACCCGAGGCCCGGAAAGATATTGTTACCAGGCTGGCAAAAGAGGAGATACTGCCCACATCGATGATCGACATATCCGACGGTCTGTCATCGGAAATATTGCATATCTGTGATGCATCGGAAAAGGGATGTAAAATTTTCTTCGATAAAATACCGGTGGCGGAAGAAACACGAAAAACTGCGGAGGAACTGAATATGGAGCCTGTCTCCATTTCTATTAACGGAGGGGAAGACTATGAGCTGCTTTTCACCGTATCGCTGGCCGATTATGATAAGATTGCAGTAATATCCGGTATTCATGCCATCGGACATATAACTCCCAAAAATGATGGTTGTTATTTAGTGCTTCCCAATGGCAGTCTGACGGAAATTACAGCCCTGGGATGGAACAGTTTGAGGGCATAACAAATTTTGAATTTCATGAATTCATTACCTAAACATAACTCTATGAAATACTTTTCGACATTAAAAACCCGGGATATACTATGCCTGGTAGTATTTATTGCAACAGGATTTGGCTGGATACTGATCGATCAGCTATTTCTGGCAGAATCGTGGCAGCGAATGATAGCATTGGTGCTGGTACTTTGTTTCCTGTTTTTTCTTCAATTCCTGATCAATAAACCGGAAAAGCTTTTGTTCTATGCCAACACCATAGCCCTTGTTTCCGTTCTGTTTGTAATGGCAACCGCTGTTTTGATGCATGTTATTATTCGTCACGATTTTTCAGTGAAAGGCCTCATCATACTGGCCATAACGGCTTCTATACCCTATGGTTCGGCAGGCATTTATTTACTAATGAAAAAAAAGAGAATATAGGATAATATTTATTATCCAAATGAGTTCGACATGTAGATATATAAGTGATCAAAAACTATAATCTGGTATGAGTAATATTTGGAGAAGTATGAGAGTTATAGAGATGAATTTAACATTTAATAAAAGTACAGCTGGTAATTTTAATATTAACTGTCTTCGACGTTGATCTTTTTATTTATCAGATCCTCAAGTGTAACCGATTTGAAAAAATCAATAATTAAATTATTCAGCTGACCCCAGAATCCAAGCGTAAGACATTCTTTACGGCGGTCGCATTTGTAGTTGTCTGAAAGGCACTCAATCAAACATATACCGGGTTCAAATGCATTGTGTATATCAAATATGGTAATTTCTGCTGGTTTACGGGTTAGCATATATCCGCTTTTTTTACCTTTAACATTACTAATCAGTTGCGAAGCTTTTAAGGCATAAATAATATGATCGAGATACTTATTGGAAATAGACTGGTTTTTTGAAATATCTTTCTGGTACATCCCTCCATTAGAATCATTCATAGCTATTTCAAGCATTGTTCTTATTCCATACCGTGTTCTGGTGCTGATTTTCAAAGCGACTGGGCTATAAGGTTAGTACTCGTAAATGTAAGAATAATACTGAAATTCACTGTGATTTCATTGTTCACTTTCACTAATCCATATAGTTTTTCAGGCGGTTTCAGCTTAAAATCGGAAAGCTTGATTTTTTGTGATCCGACCAGTAAGGTGCTTTCAGAACAATTTACCAGGGAACAGTCAATTTTATATGTACGGGTAATACCTGCAATTGTAATATTCATCCTAGGACAAAGAGTATAGGATTGCTGTTCTAGTGAAATCAACTGGTCTCTCGGAATACTTATTATTATTTTAGGATATTGATTTTCCTTCATCAGTTGCAGAAAATTATCGTACATTAAAGGATTACTGGTTCTGAAATCCTTTATAGGTATGGCGAGTTCAAACTGACTACTATCTTTTAATCCGTCAGATGCCTCAAACAGTCCATGTTTACGCAAATCGTATGTAAAATTAAACTGATTAATATTCGATTCACCGCTGATAAGAATATAATTGTCACAGGTCCCGGCTCCAGGTACTAACGGTTCTGTTAGCTGAGAAAAAATAGACATAGGCAAATACATACCTATAATAAGCATCGATGTACGGATGAATTTCCACCAGGTAAACGGGATACTATATCTATTTTTTCTCAGCATTTCAGAAACCATATTATTTCACTTTCATCGGTTTTTAGAAAGATACAACAGCCTCAAGCATTACACCATCGAAGCCTGCGTCAGCGCCATAATTGGAAATAAATGCTGTATAATTCTGGTCGACATATTCAAGCTTCAAAAGCATCGATTCCAGGATAAACCAACCGGCTCCTATTTGTAGACGATCGACAGACTGATCGGCATTGTTCTGAACATAATTGTATCGTAATCCGCCATAATACTGCTCTCTCTTACCAAATCGATAAATCCCTTCAATGGCATATTGCGAATATTCAACCTCCGTAGACGCTAAGTTGGTACCCTTTATAAATTCATACGTACCGAAAACCTCAAAACCTTTGAATTTGCTGAATATGTTTGCCATGACCGAATTATCTTTGCTGGTAAATCCCGGTCCCCATCTGCCTGATGTATGTCCACTGGAAATATCGACATCGTTAGCACTGTTAGTTACCCTGTTCATCACCAGGTAGTATCTCGAACCTGTGCGGTCGCCACTATACAACGAACCGAAATGATTTTTGGCACAATGATAACCTGAGAGTGTTAACCGGAGCCTGAAATCGTCCATTAATTGTTTGTCATATCCAAGCTTCCAGTAAAAAGCTAATTCATCAAGGGTATTATACGCTGTATAATTTCCCGAGAATGAACTATAACCGGTCAGTGCAGGTTTTAAACTCCCGCTCGATACAGCTCCCATCGCTAATAATCCTTTACTTCGGAACATAAGTTCCGCACCAATGGCAGTTGTAAAGGCATCCATTATATAATTACCCACGAAATAATTATTTATAGTATTACCATTATCCGAACGCCGGTAGTGTGCATCGCCATAGTCAATTTCCATGTCGCCAACTTTTAAAGTCAGGTAATCCATAACTTTATCAACTCCTTTCGATTTAATAAAAGGCAGTTCATCGATTATAAGGTATCCACCTTTAACCCAAGCTTCCGCATGGTGGCGTGACGATAAATAAGTGGTCATATTAATTTTAA
>CAZMVE010000025.1:0-1336 GCA_964569585.1 uncultured Bacteroidales bacterium
TAACTCGTTTATAGAAACGGGTCACTTGTACCTATACAACCAAAACTAAACGTATAGGTACGGTTTTTTCATAATTGAGTTGTTTTCTATTTTTTCTAATCAAATGTAATTTTTGACTTCTAACTATCCAAATCATCTATTGGGCTTTTTATCTTGCAATCAGTTGATTATTTTTAAGCAGGAACATCGATTTTAGATTTTCGTAATTCAAATACTTCAGAAATCTTTGTCCGTTAATCGGTGTTTGTTATTCAAATGTACTATTTCTAATTCGCTTTTAAAAAAAAGCTTTCCTAAAAGCCTCTGTGTCACTCTGAGTAATCTCAGTGTTTCTCTGTGGTTTCTTTTTAAATAATTGAATCCTGCAATTCTGCATGCGTAAACAGTGCATTTCATGTATCATTTTTTTTCATTGTCTGAAACTACCATGTCTCAAAATAAATACGATATTTGTGCTTAGCCTGTAATCCTTTATCGAAACAGTTATGACCGGTAACAACAGCCAACCCGAAACCGTCATTTCCATCCGTAACCTGACCCGGAAATTCGGAAGTTTCACGGCTGTCGATACCATTTCCTTCGATATACACAAAGGGGAGATCTTCGGTCTGCTGGGGCCCAACGGGGCCGGTAAAACCACCACCATCAACATGATCTGCGGGCTGTTAACTCCTACTTCCGGAAACATCGAATTTGCCCGGCAGCGTTCCCTGAGCGAAATCAAATCGCTTACCGGTTATTGTCCGCAGGATAATATTTTCTTCCCTAAGCTTACCTGCCTGGAGCAACTGGTGTTTATGGGCGAGATGTACGGATTGCAGCATAAAGAGGCTTTATCGCACTCACAGCAATTGCTGGAGCATATAGGATTGAAGGAGAAACAAAAAGCGCTTGCCGGAAAGCTTTCGGGAGGGATGAAGCGTCGCCTGAGCATTTGCCTGGCGCTGGTACACAACCCGGAAATCCTTATCCTCGATGAGCCCGAAGCAGGTCTCGACCCGCAGAGCAGAATCCTGGTCCGCGATTTTATTAAGGCTTTCAGCCACGAACGGACCATTATCCTCACCACACACAACATGGACGAAGCCGACCGGCTGGCTGACCGTATTGCCATTATCGATTATGGCAAGTTACTGCTGTTCGACACCCCTCAGAACCTGAAAAATACAATTGGCGAAGGCGATCTGCTGGAACTGTGTTTCAGCGCCGATGAAGCCGGCAAAGCCGAAAATGCCCTGAAAAAGCTCCCTGGTCTGTCGCATAGCAGCACCGTAAGCAATAATTTCCTGCTGATCAAATCGCAAAAACTGGTGGAAAGAATACCGGATATTGTCGG
>CAZMVE010000025.1:1436-30021 GCA_964569585.1 uncultured Bacteroidales bacterium
ACAGGGGAATATTAATCATGGCAATCGGTTTATTCAGTTTCTTTCCACGGAACTTCCCGATACTTTTAACATACCTTTCTCAGTGCATAAAGAGGAAAGACTAGTATCCGCCCTGGATAAACTGAAGCAGAATAAAATTGACGCGCTCATCGTTCTGCCTGATAATTTTTCCAGCCGGCTTTCACACGCTGAATTTTCAGACTCATCGTCGCTTAGCCAGGTTACCTGCTATGGCGATCTGACCAACATCAGTTATATGATAACGGCTATCTGGGCCAATGAAATGCTCAGAAGCTTTGTTAATTCTGCTGCGCATGTTCCCGAAATAATAAGTGTAAAAGAAATAGCTGTAGGCTCCTCGGGTTCGGTCGACGATTTCGATTTGATAGTCCCCGGGATCCTTATTATTTCTATTATCATGCTTATGTTCACGGCTTCCATAGCCTTTGTTACGGAAGTTGAAAACAAAACCATCATTCGTCTGAAGCTTTCCAATATGACTGGTTTCCAATTTCTTACCGGTATCAGTATTATTCAGTTAGGAATTGGAGTGATCTCCCTCTTGCTGACACTGCTTATTGCCATCTCACTGGGATTTGAATATGCAGCTTCGTTTCTTACCATCGTTCTGATTGCCCTCCTCACAAGCCTTTCGATTATCGCTTTCAGCCTTATTATTGCCGCTTTCACAAAAACCGCCAATGAAGTATTGGTAGTCGGTAACTTCCCCTTGTTTCTGTTCATGTTCTTTTCAGGGGCTGCATTCCCGCTCGAAGGCAAAACATTAATCAATATCGCAGGCTATCCAATTAGTATTCAGGGTCTGATGTCGCCCACCCATGCCATTTCGGCACTGAACAAATTACTTATCATGAATATGAGAACGGCCGATGTTATTCCGGAGATACTAGCCCTGGTATTATTGACCGTTGTTTATTTTGCCGTGGGTCTGTATTTCTTTCAGAAACGCCATCTCAGTCTTAAAACCGGGTAAGAACCTGTTTAAATTTTTTAACTATAAACGAATTGTTGGTTAAATTCCGCGTCATTTCAACATATTACCTGATTAATCAATGTCTTTGACGCGGTTGGACTGCTGCTTTATCTTTGCTACAAATATGTAATCCCTACGGGATTTTTCACATGAACTAAAGTCCGTAGGACTTTAATATTTGTAGAAAATAAATATACCATACAAAGGCGCACTGACTAAAACCATAAATTGGAACACCAGTTTTATTTAGTGCGCAATATGCTACACAATTTTAAGAGAATATATGTTGAAATTAAAAATTTAAACAGGTTCTAAAGAAGGGACTCAGTTATTAAAACAATTTGCTAATGCGCAAAAAGCGGATAATCACCCATCAGCTTATTAACCTTTTTCCTTACCGATGAAATGACCGAATCACTTTCGATATTCAGAAGTACCTCGTCGATAAGATCTACAACCTGAACGATAACATCTTCTTTAACGCCGCGTGTGGTTATGGCCGGAGTTCCCACACGTATTCCGGAAGTCTGGAAAGGCGAACGGCTGTCGAAGGGAACCATGTTCTTGTTCACGGTGATATCGGCCAGCACCAAAGTATTCTCAACCTGCTTGCCAGTAATATCTGGTGCTTTTGTTCGTAAATCGATCAGCATGGAATGATTGTCGGTACCATTCGAAACCACATGATAACCTTTCGAAATAAAGCAATCAGCCATAGCAGCGGCATTTTTCTTCACCTGGGTCATATACTCTTTGTAACTTTCTGTCAGGGCCTCACCAAAAGCAACTGCCTTGGCAGCAATGATATGTTCCAGCGGTCCGCCTTGTATACCGGGGAATACCGCACTATCTAATAATTGGGTAATAGTTTTGAGTTCACCCTTCGGGGTTTTTTTACCCCATGGATTTTCAAAATCTTCAGCTACCAGAATAAGTCCGCCCCGCGGTCCGCGTAATGTTTTGTGCGTGGTGGTTGTTACAATATGACAATGCGGAAAGGGATTATTCAGCAATTTGGTGGCAATCAATCCGGCTGGGTGTGCAATATCAGCCATCAGTATAGCTCCCACCTTATCGGCAATAGCGCGCATACGTGCATAGTCCCAGTCGCGTGAATAGGCCGAAGCCCCGGAAACGATCATTTTCGGCTTTTCCTTTATGGCAAGCGACTCCATCATATCGTAATCAATCCGTCCGTCTTCCTCTTTCAACTTGTAGGCAACCGGACGATAGAGTATTCCCGAGTAATTGACAAATGAACCATGAGTAAGATGTCCTCCGTGTGAAAGGTCGAGTCCTAAAAAAGTATCTCCAACTTCCAGACATGCAAGCATTACGGCAGCATTAGCCTGCGCTCCCGAATGAGGCTGTACATTGGCCCAGGTAGCTCCAAATAATTTTTTTGCCCTTTCGATAGCGAGAGTTTCAACTTCATCAACTACTTGGCACCCACCATAATATCGCTTGCCGGGTAAACCTTCGGCATATTTGTTTGTCAGGCAGGAACCCATAGCTTCCATTACCTGGTTACTTACAAAATTTTCTGATGCAATAAGCTCGATGCCATGCAACTGCCGGTCATTTTCTTTCTTTATCAGATCGAAAATCTGAGTATCTTTTGTCATGAAGTTGAAATTAAATTTGGTACGCGCGACAAAGTTACTTTTTCTGAGAAATCTTTCAAATCAAACTTATGAATGCAGTAAATAAAATATTGCATGAATTATGAGGAAAAATATCTTTTTTGATAACTAATTATATCAGAATGGAATAACCTTAGTATTGAAAAAAAACTTATTTATTTTTTACGCACTTGTATATTTTTTTATAACTTGGATTGAACCTAAAATCAACACTCATGGAAAATGTATCCCCTAAAAATGCCCGTCCTACCTTCCTTACGGTTGTTTGTATTATCAGTTTTGTCGGCCTGGGTTGGTCTATAGTCAATAACCTTTCAACCCTGGCATTCAGTAGTGTAAGTATGTCGATTTATGATCTGGTTCAGGGTAGTCTCGAGATGGCCCTGAGTGAAGCCAGTGCTTCCGATCCGGCAGCCGCAGTATTCCTCGAAAAAATTTTTGATTCGGTACTGAAACTGATTGAAGTTCTGCCCCTTTTCGCAGCAATAGGACTATTATGTACAGTTATTGCACTTGTGGGTGTTATTATGATGTGGAACCTGAAGAAAATAGGTTTCTATTTGTATTCGTGTGCAAAAGCTATACTGGTTTTTATCCCCATTATTCTCGTAGGATATAACTTTCTCTCAGCTATGATTAGTGTTGCTATGTTAGTAGGAGCAGCGTTATTTATTACATTGTACGGGCTTAATCTGAAAGCAATGAAATAAATTTTCAATTATCCACTTAATATTAACCTAAATTTATCATCATGAAAGGAACGAGTTTAATTTCTTTAATTATTCTGATTCTGATTATTGTCTCTGCCTGGAAAATTTTTACAAAAGCCGGTAAACCAGGCTGGGCAGTCATTATCCCTATTTACAATATCATAGTTTTGCTTGAAATTGTAGGAAAACCCTGGTGGTGGCTACTACTAATGTTAGTTCCCGTGCTTAACATTATCCTTATGATTTGGGTAACTAATCTTTTATCGAAGAGCTTTGGAAAAGGAATTGGGTTTACATTGGGATTGATCATTTTAAGCTTTATTTTTATTCCCATCCTTGGTTTAGGTAAGGCAGAATATAAAGGCCTTGCAGGGAAAAAATAAAATCATGTTATATAAAGCATCAGGTTTTCAGGCCTGGTGCTTTTCTAAAATAAAAACCAAAACTAATATTATGGAAGTTGTTAATCCTCCTCAAACAAACAAAGCGTTATTGCCCAATGCATCGGCCACCCTGGTACTCGGGATTTTATCACTTGTACTTGGATGCGGCATCTTGGGTTTAATCCTGGGAATAATCGGCCTGTCAATATCCAAAGAGGCTAAACAGTTGTATGATAAGGATCCTGATGCCTACATAGGATATGGAAATTTAAATGCAGGTCGTGTGCTCTGTATTATCGGAATTGTGATAGGCAGTATCTCCCTGATGGTTTTGTTATTCTGGATCCTGGGTATAGCAGCCTTGGTAGGTACATTTGCCGGGCTTGAATCCTTCTCCTAGTAAGGTCCGAAATCATGCTTGACTGGCTCGAAAGTCACCAGATTCCATGTATTTACAGAAGTATTCTTGGAATTGAATGTCCGACTTGTGGATTCCAACGAGCATTAATTTTACTCCTGAAAGGAGAATGGGTAAGCAGTCTGAAAGTCTATCCTGCACTTATCCCTACTCTTTTGCTCTTGTTGCTCCTGATCTCTTGGGCAATACTCCGTAAACCAGGCTGGCCATTTATAAAACGTTTCATACAGCTGGACCTTGCACTGATATTTATCTCTTACTTCATCCGGTTATTCTTCTGACAAGCGAATATTGTTTAGTCTATCAGGTCTCATCGGATGTCTACTCATCGGCAGTAATATCCAATAACCATTTTCTGTACACTGAAAATAATTTCGACTTTGAAAGAAATCCCACATACTTTCCATTCTGAATTACAGGTAAATTCCAGCTTCCGGTCTCTTCAAACTTTTTCATTACTTCGTCCATAGGCTCGTTGGGCGATACGTGAGTAGGAGGCAAAATCATCAGATCGCGCACAAAAGTCGATTCGTACATCTCGGTATTAAAAATGATATGTCGTATATCGTCCAGCAGAACAATTCCTACCAGCATTCCATTACTTGTAACAGGGAAAATATTCCTTTTTGAGTGCGAAATAGCACGCACCAGTTCACTTAACTTATCGTTGGGCGAAAGTTCAATGAAATCCTTTTCTGTCACTTTGCCCATATCAATCAATGTAAGGACAGCCTTATCTTTATGATGTGTGATCAGTTCACCGCGTTGAGCCAGACGCATAGTATATATGGAGTGAGGCTCAAAGTACATTATGGTGATAAAGGCTATTGTTGATGTAAGGATAAGCGGTAACAATAATCCATATCCTCCGGTTATTTCAGCTATAAGGAAGATAGCTGTCAGGGGCGCATGCATTATGCCGGCCATCATTCCGGCCATTCCCACCAGGGAAAAATTACGCTCCGAAACGTTTATAAAACCAAAAAGATTCACAACACGTGCCATAAAGTATCCCGCAATCCCACCCATAAATAACGCAGGTGCAAAAATACCGCCAACACCACCCGAACCATTTGTTATTGAAGTAGCAGCCACTTTAAAAATCAGAATAAGCAAAAGGAATACACCAAATAGTAACAGATTATCCTGCATACCATAAAACAGGCTGCCATAGGTAATTTCCTGGGGATTCCCATTCAGTAAAGCCTCAAGCGTATTATATCCCTCGCCATATAGGGGCGGAAGAAACAGAATAACAAAGCCAAGCAATACACCACCGAACACAGGTTTAAAAAACTGATTTTTGATTTTCTCGAATAATGATTCAATAAATAAAACTCCTTTGGTAAAATAGAAAGAAACCAATCCGCAAAAAATACCCAGGAGAATATAATACGGTATTCGGCCTAAATCGAACTGTTCGCTAAGTTCGAAGGAAAATATCTCAGCCTTACCCAGGAAAAAGTAAGATATAGTAAGTGAAGTAACCGCACTGATCAATAAAGGAATAATGGACCAGAGTGTCAGATCGAGCATCAGTACTTCCAGACTGAATATAACTGCGGCAATTGGCGCCTTAAAAATACCTGCAATAGCTCCGGAAGCGCCACAGCCAATGAGTATTATTGTATTCTTATAATTGAGCCGGAATAACCTTCCAAGTGTAGAACCCATGGAAGAGCCCGTGAGTACAATAGGTGCTTCAAGCCCGACAGAACCTCCAAAACCGACGGTAAAAATACTGGCTATAAATGAGGAATAGTTATTATGAGGACTCAACTTTCCATTTTTTTTGGATATGGCAAATAATATCCGGCTAATACCGTGTCCTATCTTATCTTTAATAAAAAGTTTAACGAACAGAACAGTTAGTATAATTCCGATCAGAGGGAAAAAGAGGTATAAAAAATTCAACTTGTCGACGGGTAAACTATGAAGTAAAAAATGTTGGACATAGTGCACTGCATTTTTTAACAAAACGGCTGCCAACCCACTAATGATACCGATTACAAAACTCAGAATATAAACAAACTGCCTGTGGCGAAGATGATCATCCCTCCATATTAAAAACTTTCCTAATAGCCGTTCCGAATTCATATAGCTAATCCTTTATTCTTCTGAAAAATCCTTTAAGAGATCGCGATAGGTGGAAAACAACTTAGCCCTGGAAATAAATCCGAGATATTTTCCATGTTTAAGAACCGCAATGTTGTACCGGCCGCTCTCCTGAAATTTACGAGCTACTTCTTCAACCGAATCGTCGGAGAAAATAACATGCTCAGGCATAAACATGAGATCGCGAACATAAACATTCTGATACATTTCGTTATCAAACATAATATGTCGTACATCATCCAGCTTTATAATACCCCTGAAAGTTCCATCTTCTTCAACCACAGGAAAAATATTGCGATGTGCATACCGTATAGTTTCAATTAATTGTCCCATAGTAGCCAAGGGTCTGAGAATATTAAAATCGGTTTCAATAAGATCTTCCAACTGCAACATCATTAGTACCGCTTTATCTTTATGATGCGTTCTCAACTCACCACGCTTTGCCAACTGAATGGTATATACCGAATTGCTGACAAATATTTTTGCCGTGGCATACGATGTTGTAGCAACAATAATAAGCGGGAGTAAAAGTTGGTATCCCCCTGTAAGCTCAGCGATTAAAAAAATAGCTGTCAACGGTGCATGAATCACTGCTGCTATCATTCCGGCCATACCTGTTAAGGCTAAATTTGTAGTGCTTATATCGATTCCGGTGCCTTTCAGAACCTGTGAAAAAAACAAGCCGGCAATAGCTCCGCTAAACAACGACGGGGCAAATATACCTCCTACCCCCCCACTGCCAAACGTCAGGGATGTGGCTACAACTTTAAATAGAAATAGCATTAAAAATAAGAATAAAGTGGCCCAATAACTCCCACTTAAACCGGAATAAAAGGTGCCTTCAAATAAGTAAACGTATTGGCCGCGCAGACATGAGTTAATGACTTCATATCCTTCACCGAAGAGGGAAGGGATAAGAAAAATGACCAATCCTAAAAGCAAACCTCCTGTAAGCAATCGAACAAATACATTAGGTATCTTTTCAAAGGCTTCCGTTATAAGATTATATATTTTAGTGAAGTAAACAGCACACAGTCCCATAAATATTCCAAATACAAGGTACCATCCTATCTGATTGAGCCTGAACGCATCATTGACTGCGAATGCATAAAGATAATTTTGTCCCATGAAAAAATAGGAAGTAAGTACCCCTGTGGCTGAAGAAATAAGTAATGGCACTATGGCCGACATGGTTAAATCCAGCATAATGACTTCAAGTGAAAAAATTACCGCAGCTATAGGCGCCTTAAAAATTGCTGACATACCTCCCGAACAGGCACATCCGAGCAAAAGTGTTATTTGTTTCTGATTAAGGTGGAACCACTTACCCAGGTTTGAACCAATAGCAGCTCCTGTAGCAACAGTAGGGCCTTCAAGTCCTACTGATCCGCCAAAACCTACCGTAAGAGCACTCGAAATAATGGACGAATAAAGATTATGAGTTTTGATTTTCCCTTTGCTCTTGCTTATAGCAAAAAGAACTCCCGGTATACCATGCCGTACTGGGTTACGATTTATATATTTCACAAAAACAACCGTAAGCGAAAGCCCTACAATAGGAAAAAGTATATACAAATAGCCTTCCTTCGGAATGGTAATACTTTCAATCATCAGCCGGATATAATGAACCAGATTCTTGATAATAACTGCAGCAAAACCAGCAAGCAGCCCAACTACGACACTTAACGCAAGCATTTTCTGACGATCGGTAATATGTTTATGGCGCAATTCAGAAAAACGGGTTCGGAAAGTATCAAATCGTATTTTTGATTTTTCAAACTGCATATTGCTCTGCTGCTTAGATGCGAGATACTTATTAAATTATATCCGAATTAGGTTAGGGCTTAGCCCGTCAATTTGCAAATATAGTTCTTAAGGCCATATCCGGTAAGTAAATTTGTTAAACTTTGCTTTTACTCCCTGTAAAGAAACATTATATGAATTCACAATCAATAGTATTGGGGGTATCAGATAAATTATAAACGTCTATCTTTATGCCTTTAAAGGAGATAATTTATGTTCCCGACAAATCGTATATGTAAATTATTTTCAATCCAATACCCGATTATTCAGGCAGGAATGGTCTGGTGCAGCGGGTGGAAACTTGCAACTGCAGTGAGTAATTCAGGGGGATTGGGACTCATAGGGGCAGGAAGCATGTCGCCCGATATTCTCAGGGAACATGTCACCAAAGCCAAAGAAAATACAGGACAGCCATTTGGAGTGAACATACCGCTTCTGGGTGATAATATAGAAGATAAAATAAAAGTATTGCTCGAAGAAAAAATCAAAATAATTTTCAGTTCCGCAGGAAATCCTTCCATCTGGACCTCAGCATTCAAAGAAAAAGGTTGTGTTATAGTACATGTTGTGTCAAGTATTACAAATGCTAAAAAGGCTATTGATGCCGGAGTCGATGCACTTGTTGCTGAAGGGTTCGAAGCCGGAGGCCATAACGGAAGAGAGGAAACAACATCCATGGTCCTTATACCAACAATCAGGTCTGTTACCGCATTACCCTTAATAGCTGCAGGAGGTATGTACAGCGGCCGTTCACTCCTCGCTGCTATGGCTTTAGGTGCCGATGCTATCCAGGTGGGAAGCCGTTTCGCCATTGCCAGGGAATCATCGGCACATGAGAATTATAAAAGAAAGGTTATCGAAATAAACGAAGGAGATACACGTTTAATTATGAAAAAGCTGATTCCGGTGCGCCTTATTAAAAATGAATTTTTCTCCCGGATAGTAAATGCCGAAGAAAGTGGTGCCAGCCGGAAAGAAATCCTGGAAATCCTGGGGTTCGGCCGATCAAGAAAAGGTATCTTCGAAGGCGACCTGGAAGAAGGTGAACTTGAAATTGGACAAATATCGGGTATGCTTAAAAAAAAGGAACCAGCAAATAAAATAATAAACGAAATTGTAGAAGAATATTTCAAGGTCAAAAAGCAACTTTTACAAACCTAAAAAAGATGTATCGAATTTTTCCTTTCATACTGCTTTTTCTCTTTAATCATATTCAGGGACAGGTATACGAGAATCCTGATATAACACGAGTACTTGTCGATCCGGAAACCAATCTCGTACATCTCTATTTCACAGGAACTGATCATCCTGATGTACGGTATTATAGAATAAGTCAATGGCGTATCACCGGTAATAATCCTGTAGCTTCAGGAGTCCCCATTGACAACTATATAGATCATACAGGGCAAGCCAGTTATTCATTAGAACTGGATATTCCCGAAGTAATGAATGAACCTGTCGGATTTACAGTAGGTGCCTTTGATACTGCCTATGAGATATTACTTGAATCCTATCCGCCCGACAGCACAATTCACCTCTCAGCTGTTTACGACTCGTGTGAAGCAAGTGTCAGGTTGCAATGGAACGACTATAATGCATGGCGGGGTCATATTCTTGAATATGAAATCAGGGGTACAAATTCCGATGGTTCATACAATATTCTGGTAACGCTGCCTGAAGAAACCACTGAAACAACAATATATAATCTGCAGGCTAACAACGATTACCATTTCAATGCAGTTGCATTCCTTAACCGGTCTGATACTGCAGCATATGTGACATCTAACGGTGTAAATTTTAACACACCACATTCCTTCTATCCCGAATTCATTCATGCCGATTACGGGACTGTATCCGAATCCAATGCTCCCTTTGTTCAATTTACAGTAGATTCCCGTTCAGAGCTCGACACTTTTCAACTTCTCCGTGCCGAAGATCCTCTGGGTCAGTATGATCTTATCGAAATCCTTAACCCTGATAATAATATTTTGGAATATACCGATGAGGAAGCCGATGCTTCCGTTCGACCTTTCTATTATAAAATAGTGGCCATTAACTATTGCCATGAACCTATTATTACCTCCGAAAATATTGCAGGAACAATTTATCTTGAAGCCCAGCTTAACGATTATGTAGCGAACCTTCAATGGACCAATTATTTTAGCTGGAATACAGGTGTTGATCGTTTCGATATTGAGCGTGGATTTCCCAACGAAGATTTTCAAATCATTGGCAGTAGTTCAACTCTCACTTTCGCCGATCAGTCACTGGGGAATATGATAAATCAGGGGGGAAGCAGTGAAGTGTGTTACAGAATTACAGCACATGAGAATCCGGGCGATCCAAATTCCTCTGGACAAGCTTCTAGCGCCTCGAATGTTATTTGTATTAATCTCCCTATTAACATTCAGTTCAACTATAATGCATTTGTTCCCGGACTGGAAGGATTTACCCGGTTTGGTCCAACTATCGATTTTTTGCCTACGGAAGCAAGTTTTAAAATCTACAATCGGTGGGGAAACCTAGTTTTTGAATCGCACGATATATATAATTTAGAATGGGATGGACAAATTCAAGGCAATGGTTATGCACCTGAAGGAGTTTATCGATACGAGTTTGAATATAAAAACGAGCAAGGAAATCAATCGGTTATTCATGGTTCTGTGACAATTGTCAGACAATAGCTTTTCTTTATACAGCTTACCTACTTGGACTAAAAATAATTAACTTTGTATACGTATTTGTGCAGGTAATATAAATTGTACCATTGATGAACCAGAAACTCAATGCTGAAGAGATTGAGATCAAAAGGGAATTTAACCAACTTTTGGCTGAATGTACTCGTTGTGACAAGAAGGGCGATAAAGCACTGATCAGAAAAGCATTTAAGCTGGCATTTGATGCACACCGCGGAATAAGAAGGAAATCGGGAGAATTTTATATATTACATCCGATCTCCGTTGCTAGAATTGTTAATAAAGAAATGGGCCTGGGCACCAAATCTTTGATTTGTGCTTTGCTCCATGATGTGGTTGAAGATACCGAATATGCCCTTGAGGATATTGAGCGTCTATTTGATCCTAAAATTGCATCCATCATCGATGGTCTGACAAAAATATCAGGTGTATTCGATGCCAATACTTCACAGCAGGCTGAAAATTTTCGTAAAATGCTGTTAACCCTTTCTGATGATGTTAGGGTCATATTAATAAAAATCGCCGATCGTCTTCATAACATGCGCACTCTCTCCAGCCTGCCTACCCATAAACAGATGAAAGTGGCAAGTGAAACTCTCTACCTCTTTGCTCCGCTAGCACACCGTCTGGGACTGTATGGTATAAAGACCGAACTCGAAGATTTAAGCCTAAAATATCTGTATCCGAAGGTTTATAAAGAGCTCGAATCGAAGCTAAAGGAAAATCGGGCTTTTCAAAAAGCCTTTCTCGATGAATTTCGTAAGCCTATCGAGAAACAATTAAAAAACTACGGACTCGAATTTGAAATTACAGCCCGACAGAAATCAATTTTTTCGATATGGCAAAAAATGCAGAAAAAAAATGTGCCCTTTGAAGAGGTTTACGATCTTATGGCCATTCGAATTGTCTTTGATCCAATGAAAAATGTTCCGGAAAAAACACAATGCTGGAATATTTATTCCATCATTACAGATATTTTTATGCCCAAACCGGAACGTATCCGCGACTGGGTAAGTACACCAAAGCCTAACGGGTATGAAGCATTACATGCCACAGTAATGGGCCCAAAAGGACACTGGGTTGAAGTACAGATACGGTCTCTAAGAATGGATGAAATTGCTGAGCGTGGTTTTGCTGCTCACTGGAAATATAAGCAGGAGAATGCTTCCTACGAATCGGAACTCGATAAATGGATCAAACGACTAACTGAATTACTGGAGGATCCAAATTCTGATTCAACTGAATTTCTCGACGATCTTAAGCTTGACCTTTTCAGTACTGAGATTTTTATTTTCACTCCAAAAGGCGACATAAAAACAATGCCGACCAATTCGATCGCTCTTGATTTCGCTTATGAGATCCACTCCCATATCGGCCATAATGCTATTGGTGCCAAAGTCAATCATAAGCTGGTACCTTTAAACTATCTGCTGAAAAGTGGTGATCAGATCGAAATTATTACTTCTGATAAGCAGCAATCACGTATCGAATGGCTTCAGAAAGTTTATACTGCCAAAGCAAAATCGGCTATTAAGGCTCTGTTAAAGTCCGATACAAAAAACCGTATCGGAAAAGGCAAGAAGGTTCTTGAAGATAAACTCCAAGAATTAAAACTTAAACCAAGTAACCGGATTTTCAGAAAACTACTCCCTAGTTACAAGGTAACATCTAAAGATGAACTTTATAGTAAAATAGGAATAGGTATCATCCAACTCGATGAACTTAACCGGATTCTCAAAAAAAATACAAAAAACAAATGGATCCGTTATTGGAGCCTTCAGTTCGGATCGCGTACACGCCGTTCCGAGGTTGAAATAAACGGGAGAGATAAGAAAATGCAGAGCCCTATTCTTTTACGTGAGAATGTTCACGACCTCGAAACAGAATATATTATTGCTCAATGCTGCAGTCCAATTCCTGGCGATGATGTTATTGCCATACGCGACGAACTGGATCAGATTATTGTTCATAAAGCTAATTGCGGCGATGCTATAAAATTGTCATCAAGCCAGGGTCATAGGATCGTTGACGTCCAATGGACAACACATAAGTATTATTCCTTCCTCGTTAAGATTGGTATCTCGGGAATCGATAAGTTTGGTGTCTATAATGACATTACCACAACTATAACCAAGCAACTCAACGTTAATATCAGGAATATCAACCTCGAAAGTCACGATGGAATCTGGAATGGATCAATCGAACTTTATGTCCATAATACGAAGGATCTCAACCTACTGATTATGAATATTGGAAAATTAAAGGGTGTCGAAAGTGTCTACAGATTAGAAAATCTTCCTATCTGAAAATTCTTTCTCTCAGAGAAAACCAATCCAATAAAAAATATGCTATCTTAGCCCTTATTTATAATTAGTCTAATTATGACTTCAAATGAGGAGAAGGAAACTGTAAAAAAAATTTTCACGGATTATCTCGAAAAAAAAGGACACAGGAAAACTCCTGAACGTTATGCTATACTTGACGAAATATATTCGCGTGAAGGGCATTTTGATATAGAAACGCTCTATATTTTCATGAAAAATAAAAATTATCGTGTCAGTCGTGCTACACTTTACAACACCATAGAACTTTTACTTAATTGTAACCTGGTTATAAAGCATCAGTTTGGTAAAAATATTGCACAATTTGAAAAAGCTTACCAATGTATTCAGCACGATCACCTCATTGATATTGAGACAGGAGATGTGATCGAATTCTGTGATCCCCGTATGCTTGATATTATTCAAACTGCATGTGATTTGAACGGATTTTCTCCTTCACACCATTCCCTTTATATCTATGGTAAAAAAAGGGAGAGCCTTCAGAAAAAACAACCCACCTAATTTAATTTACTGTTGAAATATTCAGGTACAAGATGCAGAAATAATTCGTACCTTCGTGCACGGTTGAATGTAATCCATTAGATCTGTTTAAAAATGAAAGTTGACGTTCTTTTAGGCCTTCAGTGGGGTGATGAAGGTAAAGGTAAAGTTGTGGATGTTCTAACCCCCAGATACGATATAATAACGCGTTTTCAAGGCGGTCCCAATGCGGGCCATTCCCTTGAATTTCAAAAAATCAAACATGTACTGCATACGATACCTTCCGGAATATTCAGGGAAAGTCAGATAAATATTATCGGGAATGGCGTTGTAATCGATCCTATCGTTTTTAAAAAAGAGATTGAGGCACTTGTGCCCATGGTAAAAGATATCCGTGAGAAATTATTTATCTCGAAAAAGGCACATCTTATTTTGCCATCACATCGTATTCTCGATGCTGCATCGGAAAAGGCAAAGGGAAATACCAAAATCGGTTCGACACTGAAAGGGATTGGTCCAACCTATATGGATAAAACGGGACGGAATGGATTGAGAGTCGGAGACATACTGGCCCCGGATTTTATGGACAGGTATAGGGCACTTACCGAAAAACACACACAACTGCTTGCCCTATATGATTTCGAATATGAAATTGCTGAATATGAAAAGGGATGGTTCGAAGGAATTGAGGCAATACAACAATTTCAGCTTATTGAGAGCGAACATTATCTGAATACAGCGCTGGAATCGGGAAAATCAGTTTTAGCTGAAGGAGCACAAGGTACCCTGCTGGATATTGATTTTGGCTCCTACCCTTTTGTTACCTCTTCGAATACAATATGCGCCGGTGCCTGTACCGGTCTGGGAATTGCCCCCGGAAGGATAGGTGAAGTGTATGGAATTTTTAAGGCATATTGTACCCGGGTAGGCAGTGGTCCCTTCCCGACGGAACTAAATGATGAAACCGGAGAGAAACTCAGGGAGAGAGGTCTTGAATTTGGAGCTACAACTGGGAGACCGCGTCGTTGTGGATGGCTCGATTTACCTGCGCTGAAATACTCTATCATGCTCAATGGAGTTACAAAACTTATAATGACCAAAGCAGATGTGCTCTCAGGCTTTGATACTATTAAAATATGTACCAGCTATAAAACTGAAAAGGGAGTTATCAAATTCTTTCCCTACGATCTGGCAATTGTTAAAGAACCTGTTTATGATGAGTTACCTGTTTGGGAGGAAAACCTTAGTGAAGCTAAAAGCACAGCTGATATTCCTGAACGGCTCTATAACTATATCCATTATCTAGAGGAGAAACTGGGAATTCCGATAACTATCGTCTCAGTTGGCCCGAATCGCGAACAAATCATCGAATTATAATTTAGTACTACTGCATAACTTGTAGTATCGAAAATAACGGCATGATTTAGCCAAAACCAGGATCCAATGCTGTTTCAATTCTAATGAAAATTCTACCATTAAAAGAGATCTGACTGATATACATAAGCGTTGAAGTTCATTTTTTAAAAATATATTAGCATCTTTGCCCCTCAAAAAAATCCTTGCATAACTAATTTGTTTGAATAAATAATAAACTATGAAAAAAGACGCAATCGCTATTCTTTGTGCCGGTGGTCCTGCTCCAGGTATTAATACAGTTATAGGTTCGGTTACAAAGGTATTTTTAAGTGCCGGCTACCGCGTATTGGGTATAAATAAAGGTTATAAAACGCTGTTTTCCAAGGAAACAAAATTTGACGAACTCGATTTTACCTTTGCCGATACTATTTTCTCTCGCGGGGGATCAGCTTTACAAATGAGTCGTCATAAACCAAAGGACAGCGAATTCACCACAGATTTTTTTATAAATAATAATGTAAAACTTCTTATTACAATTGGTGGTGACGACACAGCTTCTACTTCAAATCGTCTTGCCAAATATCTAGCCAAAAACAGTGTTAAAGTTTCGAACATACATGTACCTAAAACCATCGACAACGATCTTCCGCTGCCCGAAGGTAGTCCTACCTTCGGATACCAATCGGCGAAAGAAGAAGGTGTACGATTGGCTACTACTATTTATGAAGATGCACGTACAAGCGGTAATTGGTTCATAGTTTCTGCAATGGGTCGTGAGGCTGGACACCTTGCCTTTGGTATAGGCACAGCATGTCATTATCCTATGATTATTATCCCTGAAATGTTCAATAAAACAAAAATTACCTTCGATAAAATTACCCGCCTGATCATTTCATCGATGCTTAAACGGAAAATACTGGGTATACCCTATGGAGTAGTCATTGTTAGTGAAGGTGTCTTTCATTTTATGAACGATGAAGAAATTGAAGGTACAGGGATTAATTTTACTTACGACGATCATGGTCATCCCGAACTGGGAAATGTAAGCAAGTCGCATATTTTTAATATGCTGCTTCAGCGTAAATTAAAAAAACTGGGGCTTGATATAAAAAGCCGGCCAAATGAATTGGGCTACGAGCTTCGCTGCTGCAGACCTATTGCTTTCGACCTGGCATATGCAACATTGCTCGGTACAGGTATAATGAAATTATTCCAGGAAGGGATGACTGGATGTATGGTTACGGCCGATCCGGCAGGTAATATCTCTCCTCTTTTCCTTAAAAATGTTGAAGATGAACATGGAAAAGTCCGACCTCGCCTGGTTAATATTAATTCTGAAAGAGCGCAGCTTGTTTATTACAATAACCTCCATTATATAACTAAAGAGGATTATAAAGAAGCAAAAAAACACATACCTAATCCTGAAGATTACGACTTCATTAAAATACTCCAATGGTAAAAATAGGGCTCTCCGGCCCTGTTTTTTTTAAAGATAATTCTTGACTTTTCAAGTATTCTAATACAATGCAAAATTTTCCTTATATTTATAAGCACTGACCACAACCAAAACTGCTTAAATTATGGTACAAGTCAAAAAAAAGAAAGGTACAATAGCCATTCTTACAGGAGGAGGAGATGTACCAGGATTAAATCCAGCCATTCGGGCCATAACCATTCGTGCAATACGTGAGGGATATCAGGTATTGGGCCTTCGTCGTGGCTGGGCCGGTATACTCGAATTTGTGCGTGATAAAAAAGCCGACAACAGCGATAAATATTATGCTCTTACTGAGGAGATAGTGAATAAGGCCGGCCGGAGTGGCGGGACATTTTTGCATACATCGCGAACCCGGCCTAGTCATATTCCTCTTGTGAGTGTACCTCCACAATACAAAGATCGTTATACCGAGGAGATAAATGATCTCACTCCGGAAATCATCAAAAACCTGGAATATCTTGGAATTGACTACCTGATACCCATAGGGGGAGATGATACACTCAGTTATGCTGTACGGTTATATTCCGAAGGAGTGAAAGTAGTTGCTATCCCGAAGACAATGGATAACGATGTACCGGGAACGGATTATTGTATAGGTTTCAGTACTTGTATTACACGGACTATCCATATGTGCAATACGTTGCGTACTTCAGCAGGATCGCATGAACGTATTCTTGTTCTCGAAGTATTTGGCAGGTATGCTGGTTTTACAGCCATGCTACCAACAATGGCCGGAGCTGCGAATCGTTGTGTAATACCAGAATATAAATTCGATATCGATAGATTAACCTCCCTACTTGTCGATGACCGGAATAAAAATCCCAGCCGTTATTCAGTTGTTCTGGTATCTGAAGGGGCCATGCTATCAGGAGATACCGAGATGATTTACAGTTCCCTCGAAAAAGACGCATACGGACACGCAAAACTTGGAGGCGTTGGCGATTTGATAACCGCCAAAATCCGGGAACTCTCGCCTATCTACAATAATGGACAACGTGTGAATGTTATTTACCAGCAACTTGGATACCTGGTTCGTGGTGGCGACCCCGACGCTATCGATTCTATTGTTCCTATGGCGTATGGCAACCTGGCTCTCGATTTAATTTTAAAAGGTATTCATGGCAGGCTTGTTGTATTGCGAAACGGTAGGTATGATAACGCTCCTATAGATGTTGTAACCAGTACAAATAAAAAAGTCGATATTAAAAGACATTATAATGCTGATAGACTCAGACCGCATTATAAAAGTTTTGAATTCCAACCCTTATTTATAATGACAGGAAATCAATGATTCACTTATATAGTAAACAAAAAGGGGTGTTTTTACACCCCTTTTTTTATATCGTATGTCTCTCTACTTAGCGTTTCACATGCAACCATGCTCCAGGTGTAATACTAGCTCGAAAATCATCGATCTCATTAATTCCCTGCTGAAAATTAGCATAAGATTTAGCAGATACTCTATAGAATCCATTTGAAGCTTCTATTATCTGCGACTGATAACCCATCTGTTGAATTTTTTCGGAATAGAGCTGTGCAAAATTTTGATTCTGAAAACTACCAACGATCATAAAATAATTATTGTTTTGGTTGGTGTACGTTGATTTCTCGACTACTGGTGGCGAAATTTCTTCCAGTTGTATGTCAGTTGTATCCTCAATAACTGGTTCTGGTTCATCAAAAGTCATATCAAGAACAGTATCGATATCTTTTGAGAACAACCGGTGTTTTTTAAAATAGTTGCAGCTGCTCAACATTATTGAGCCTATGAGCAATAAGAGTAGAAAGTAACTTTTCATGATGAAAGAATTTTATTTTCTCAAATTATTACCTAAAAGGTAAATTACCAAATTTTAATTAACAATACCTACATAATTACATGGGCTAATTAGCATAAAGTTACTGATAAAAACCCACTTATAGTAATCAAACAACGAGTTAAACGAGTTATTTAAAAATTTGTTACCTTGCATAGAACTAACCATAATTCAATTCATATATGATTGACCTGTCAACGCAATACGGAAGTTTAAAACTTAAAAATCCATTAATCGCCGGAAGTTCAGGATTAACGGACAATATCGCTTCTTTGATTGAACTGGAAAAGAACGGTGCGGCTGCGGTTGTTCTAAAGTCCCTGTTTGAAGAAGAAATTCTTCGCGATATGAAGATTCAGTTAAATTCCATGAGCTCTTCAGGTTTTATTTATCCTGAAACTGTAGAGTTCTACGATTATTTTGATGGACCCAAAGAAACCACAATAAGTTATTTGGAACTTATTAAAAAAGCGAAGGATAAACTTAAAATTCCTGTTATTGCCAGTATTAATTGCCTCGATTCCAATAACTGGACCTACTTCCCCGGTCAAATTGAAAAAGCAGGTGCCGATGCCCTTGAGCTTAATATCTTTAATTTACCTTCCGATATAAATAAAACAGCAGCAGAAAATGAAAATATTTATTTTGAAATAATAGCAGAGGTTAAAAAACAAATCAAAATACCTTTATTCGTGAAACTGAGTTATTACGCTTCCAGTCTTGCTGCATTTCTGGTGAAAATTTCTCAGACAGATATCGATGGGCTTATATTGTTCAACCGTTTTTATAATCCCGATATCGATCTCGATACATTTGAAGTTACCAGTGGGGCCATTCTCAGTTCACCGGGTGATATTTACCAGACCTTACGGTGGATAGCTATTTTGGCCGAACGAGTCAATTGTTCGCTTATTGCATCGACAGGTATACATGATGCCGATGGAGTTATAAAGCAAATTCTGGCCGGCGCGTCTGCTGTACAAATCGTATCAGCTCTCTATAAGAATGGGATACCACACCTGAAAAAAATCCAAAATGACCTGGAAAGTTGGATGAAACAAAAAAATTATAATTCACTGACCGATTTCAAAGGTAAGCTAAGCCAGTCGAAAGCATCCAATCCGGCAGTCTATTCACGTGTTCAATTCATGAAGTATTACAGAAGTTTTTCCCAGTGATACGAATTTGTTTTAATGCTTTTACCAAATAAAAAAATCCTGATTGGTTTTTCCATCCCAATCAGGATTTTTGACTATTAATTTAATAACCCGTTTAAACCAAATCGCATGCCTCAGCTGGCATCCAGTGAGCATCTTTGCCTTCCCATTTGATATTACATCCAATAGGGTTGGTAATATTAATACTCACCTCTTTATTCTGAGTAATTTCTGAAAGTACCCTGTCGAGATCGTTTACTTTCATATTTGAGATATTTCTTGGACTATCAAGCCCTCTTCCTGTATATACAAGCTTTCTTTCCTTGTCGAAAACATAAAAATGAGGCGTTCGTAAAGCTCCATATTGACGAGCCACTTCCTGTGTTTCGTCATAAAGGTAGAGCCAGGGAAATTTCTGCTCATCCATACGCTGAACCATATGGTCGTAATCATCTTCGGGATAAGTATGCGGACTATTTGAATTGATCGCTACAAATTTCACCCCTTTATCGTCGTATTTCAAAGCAGTCTGCCGTGTAATTTCATCCGATCCAAGTACATACGGACAATGATTACAGGTGAAAAAGATCACAAGGATTTCGACCTCTCTGAAGTCATTCAGCTGATATCCTTTTCCATCGGTTGCCTTTAGCTTAAAATGCGGAGTTGTATCATTTATTTTTAATGTATATGCCATAGAATATATTTTTCTGACTTACTAATATAACAATAAATACTCTCTGAAAGTTCATAAAAAAGCTGCACAAAATTAATCGTGCAGCTTTAATTACAAGTATTTTAAAAAGAATAATTGAATTCGCTATGAACCCACCTCAACTTTATATTTGATTTTAACAACAAGATCAAGTGTTGTTGTAACTTCCTCACTAAGGTAGCCAACAACTCTTGCAGTATACTCTTCCTCTTTGAGGATATCTTCCAGACTTACCTCAGTTAATGTAAAATCAATCCTCAGTAAACCATTGCCAATATTTTGAACCGAGCCGACTAATATTTCATCGTGATTTTGAGTTTTAATATATACTTCAACCCATTCAAAAGCATCCAGATTCTGGCCCGGAGTGAGCATCTCAAGTTTAGCTTCCTTAATAGTGATATCCTTCAGATTGGCAATATTTCCGCCATTTTCTTCAATTTCAGATTCAATGTCCGATTGAATTATTTTCTCAATAAATGTATACTGTCCAGGTGAAGAAGGATTTACAGAAAAAGGAATTTCTTCGTTACCTGTTGTAAATGAAAAATCAATCAGGTCACCAAATAACTCGCATGAGGCCAGTATAACTACTGTTAGAGCAAAACTAACCAGGGGATATAAAAGATTTCTTTTCATAAGATTATAGTATTTACGATGAATAATTAATTATCAATGATCTCAGCTGCAATAACATATCTCGTTAACGATTAAGATTATGAATGCATGCCATTAAGATTGGCAAGGTAGTGTTTTAATCCAGTATAAACTTCCTTTTATTGAGTAACAAAGGATATTCATCAACTAATCAGATCATTATTTTGATAAAGACGTAAAGGATTATAAACAAAACTTATAATAATGGATTATTTCTGGAAAAACTATACTACACTTGTCGCTGAAGACGATCCATTGAATTACAGATATGTCGAGTTATTGCTTACGCGTCGTACAGGCGTTTCTATTATTTGGGCAAAAGATGGCAAAGAAGCACTAAATATTTGCCGGAAACGAAATGATATCGATATTGTTCTGCTCGATTTACAGTTACCCGAACTTGATGGTTTCAAGGTTTTGGAGCTCATTAAAATGCATAATCCCTACCTACCGGTAATCATCCAAACTGCCAATTCATGGAATAATGAAGAAGAAAATTGCAGGGAGGCAGGCTGCGACGGTTTTTTTAATAAACCTCTCAATATCGATGCACTCTTGCAAGAAATGGATATTTATCTCAAAACATATTCATCTGTCCGTCAGACTCATACTAAAGTTTAACCTCAACTCTCAAAGACTTTACATTTTTCCTTTCGATATATAATTTTCCTTGTCCTTCCGATTATTTTACCGGTTTTTTTGTTTCATCTTATATTTCTTATAGCTGAATACATCCAATTTTAATATATTGGCATAATATATCAATAGCAAAGAAATATGAATACCCTGATTAATTTATTTGAAAATAGTGTAAATCAATTTCCTGATAACATCTATTTCTGGCAAAAGGTCAGTGGGAAATTTCAAGGCACTACCTACACTGAAACCAGAAAACAGGTTTATGAATTTGCAGCCGGATTGATGAAGCTTGGATTGCAACCTGGCGATCGTGTTACGCTGCTCTCTGAAGGACGTAACGAATGGGTTATCAGCGAATTAGGTGTATTATATAATGGAGCTGTTAATGTACCTCTTTCAGTGAAACTTAATGAACCTGAAGAAATTGCATTTCGTTTGAAGCATTCAGGCTCCAGGTTAGCTATTGTATCAGGCAGACAAATCCAAAAAATTCTGAGTATATGGTCCGGGCTTCCGCTCCTGGAACTCATTATTTGTATGGATAAAACAGAAACCAAGCATGCTCAGGTACGCAATTTTGAGGATATCGTTGAAACCGGGAAGAAATACCTCCAAACCAACAGCGAAGATTTTAAAAAACGCTATACATCTGTAACGGATGATGATTATGCCAATATTTGCTATACGTCAGGCACCACAGCCGATCCGAAAGGTATTATTCTATCTCACCGGAATTATACCGCCAATGTTGAGCAATCGAGCAGTCTGCATTCTATTCCCGAACACTACATTACTTTGCTGATATTACCCTGGGATCATTCTTTCGCCCACACCTGCGGCATATACTCAATTATGAAATACGGGGCGAGCATTGCCTCCATTGAGATGGGCTCATCAGGACTGGAAACAATAAAAAATATCCCAAAGAATATTAAAGAAATAAAACCAGCATTCTTACTGAGTGTTCCCGCCCTTGCGAAGAACTTCAGAAAAAATATCGAAAAAGCGATACAGGAGAAGGGCCAGATGACAGAAAAATTGTTTCGTTTTACCTTGAAAATGGCCTACCGGTATAACGGAATTGGCTGGAACCAGGGTAGGGGTTTAAGAATATTCCTTTGGCCCCTGGTGAAGTTATTTGATGTAATTCTATTTAAAAAGATACGGGAAGGTTTTGGTGGTCAGCTGAAATTCTTTGTTGGTGGTGGTGCACTTCTTGATATTGAATTGCAACGTTTCTTCTGTGCCATAGGAATGCCAATGTACCAGGGATATGGCTTGACTGAAGCAGCACCGGTAATTTCTTCGAACAGTGCTTTGAAATTTAAAATGGGATCTTCAGGCACTATTGCTAAAAATCTTGAAGTGAAAATATGTGACGATGAGGGAAAGGAATTACCTCTCGGTGAGAAAGGAGAAATAGTGGTACGGGGTGAAAATGTTATGAAGGGATACTGGGACAATGAGAGTGCAACCAAAGAAACCCTTAAGAATGGATGGCTTTATTCGGGTGATATGGGTTACCTGGATAAAGATGGTTTTCTTTTTGTTTTAGGCCGTTTTAAAAGTCTGCTTATTGCCGATGACGGTGAAAAATTTAGTCCTGAAGGTATTGAAGAAGCTTTCGCCGACAATTCTCCCTTCATCGACCAGTGTATGTTATACAACAATCAGAAACCCTATTCAATTTGTTTGATTGTCCCAAACCGGGAAGCACTCAAAAGATACATTGCTAATAATAAAATAAACGCTGACGATGCTCCTTCGAGTGCTCTGACATTAATCGACAATGAACTAGGTAAATACCGAAAAGAAGGCGAATATTCCGATTTATTTCCGCAGCGCTGGCTTCCCGCTGCAGTTGCCATAATTAGCGATGGTTTTACCGAGGAGAATAAATTGCTTAACAGTACACTTAAAATGGTCCGTCCAAAAATCATAGAAAAATATCAGGAACTTTTCGACTATTTGTATACAGCGGAAGCAAAAAACATTATAAACGACAGAAATACAAGTGAAATCAATAAACTTATCTGATAGAACATAGGAACAACTACTAATTTTCCAGACCTATTAATAATCCTTTTAAAAGAATTACTTTTGCAATAGCAGGGATATAACCGCGTTGGCTGTTGAAACAACTATTTATTATTATTTCTATTTTAATAATATATTAAAAATAAAATTGAATTAAGTGTCAAAGAATGGATAACAATCTTCAAATAATAAAAGAACTCGAGAAAAGAATATTAGTACTCGATGGCGCTATGGGAAGTCTTATCCAGCAATACAACCTGACTGAAGAAGACTATAGAGGGGAGCGATTTAAAAACACTTTAATAGATCAGACCGGTAATAATGACCTTCTGTCACTTACCAGTCCGAAAATCATTTCAGAAATACATGAAAAATACCTGGAAGCGGGTGCAGACCTGATTGAAACCAATACCTTCAATGCCAATCGGATTTCACAATCCGACTACAAACTTGAAGATGTTGTATATGAAATGAATTTCGTTTCGGCTCAAATTGCCAAAAAAGCTGCCGCTAAATTTAGTAAACTTACTCCCGGTAAACCACGGTTTGTTGTAGGAGCGCTGGGTCCCTCGAATAAAACTGCATCTATGTCGCCCAATGTAAACGACCCGGGCTACCGTGCTGTCAGTTTCGATGAAATACGGGATGTTTATGCAGAGCAGGCGAGGGGACTGATTGATGGAGGAGTAGATTTGCTAATGATTGAAACTGTATTCGATACATTAAATGCAAAAGCTGCTCTTTTTGGAATAAAACAGGTTTTTGACGAGAAAGATATTGAGCTTCCCATAATGGTTTCCGGCACAATTACCGATGCCAGCGGACGTACGCTTTCAGGTCAGACAATAGAGGCATTTCTTACTTCCGTATCACACATTAAACTATTAAGTGTCGGGGTTAACTGTTCCCTGGGCGCAAAAGAAATGCGTCCCTATGTTGAAGTATTAGGAAAAAAAGCACCCTTTTATGTAAGTGCACATCCAAATGCCGGCTTACCCAACCAGTTTGGTGGTTATGACCAAACTCCCGAAGAGATGGCTCAGGCATTGTTCCCCTACCTCGATGGACAAAGTGTAAATATAATTGGCGGATGCTGCGGAACAACTCCCGAACATATCCGGGCCATGGCTCAAATGATTGAGAAAGCTGAGAAAAGAAAAATACCGGAAACTGATAATCAAACCCGTCTCAGCGGACTCGAGGTGATAACTGTTTCGCGCGAAAATAATTTTGTAAACATTGGTGAGAGAACAAATGTTGCGGGTTCATTAAAGTTTGCCCGGCTTATTAAGGAAGAAAAATACGAAGAAGCCATTTCCGTTGCCCGGGAACAAGTTGAGGGAGGTGCACAAATTATCGATGTGTGTATGGATGATGCCATGATTGATGCGGAAAAAACCATGGTGCGGTTTCTGAACCTGATTGCTTCCGAGCCTGAAATAGCCCGTGTTCCTATTATGGTCGATTCTTCAAAATGGTCGGTCATAGAAGCCGGACTAAAATGCATCCAGGGCAAAGGAATTGTCAATTCTATTTCGCTCAAGGAGGGTGAATCAAAATTTATTGAGCAGGCCCGTAAAGTACTTAACTATGGAGCAGCCGCTGTTGTAATGGCTTTTGATGAAAAGGGACAGGCCGACACTTTCGAACGCAGAATAGAAATTTGCAGGCGTGCCTACGACTTATTAACAAAGAAAGTCGGATTTCCTCCGGAATATATCATCTTCGATCCGAATGTTCTTGCCATTGCCACAGGCATTGAAGAACATAATAATTATGCAGTCGACTTCATTAATACGGTGAAATGGATAAAAGATAACCTGCCCTTTGCTAAAGTAAGCGGAGGCATAAGTAATCTTTCATTCTCCTACCGGGGTAATAATACCATCCGCGAGGCCATGCAATCGTCTTTTCTGTTTCATGCTACAAAAGCAGGACTGGATATGGGCATTGTTAATCCCTCAATGCTTGAAGTCTATGATGATATCCCTAAAGATCTGCTGGAACTTGTTGAAGATGTGATTTTTAATCGTCGAGCCGATGCTACCGAGCGGCTCACTGAGTATGCCGAAACGGTTGTACAAAAAGATAAAAAAGAAACACAAGTTGAAGACTGGAGAAACAACCCGGTGGAAGAACGGTTAAAACATGCGCTGATTAGAGGCATTGTCGAATTTATTGAATCTGACGTAGAAGAAGCCCGAAAGAATTATGCCAGGGCTTTGCATGTTATCGAAGGTCCGCTAATGGAAGGAATGAATGTAGTAGGCGATCTTTTTGGCTCCGGTAAAATGTTTCTGCCCCAGGTGGTGAAAAGTGCAAGGGTAATGAAAAAAGCCGTATCGGTACTACTCCCCTATATCGAAGAGGAAAAGGATTTAAATGCCGTCCAGCAAGGAGTAGGAAAAATATTGCTGGCTACCGTAAAAGGTGATGTTCATGATATAGGAAAAAATATTGTCGGTGTAGTCCTCGGTTGTAATAATTACAACATCATTGATCTGGGTGTAATGGTGCCTACTGAAAAAATTATTCAAACGGCAATCGAAGAAGATGTCGACATTATCGGATTAAGCGGCTTAATCACCCCATCGCTCGAAATAATGGTTAACTTTTCAAAAGAGATGGAAAAACTGGGAATTAATAAACCCCTGCTGATAGGAGGTGCCACTACTTCAAAAATTCATACGGCCGTTAAAATCGAACCTAACACAAAAGCTCCGGTTATTCATGTGAAAGATGCATCTCGAAGCGTTGGTGTTGTTAATAATCTACTATCGAAAGAAAATCGTTCCGGGTATATTAAACAGATCCGAAAGGAATATGATGATTTACGAAAAAATTATGCGGGAGCAAGTTCAAAAGTGCGTTTCATAACTCTTGATGAATCCCGTAAAAATCATTTGCAGATCGACTGGGAAAAATCATCTATCCCAAAACCTTCTTTTACCGGATTAAAAGTATTCGAAGACTATCCGATCAGCGAGATCCGTGAATACATTAGTTGGGTTTTCTTTTTTGTTGTCTGGCAACTGCGAGGTAAATTCCCCGATATTTTAAAGGACCCAAAAATCGGTGACGAAGCACAAAAGCTTTATGATGATGCAAACCGGCTTCTCGACCGTATAGAAAAAGAAAAACTGTTGAGAGCGAAGGGTGTTCTGGGATTCTTCCCGGCAAATTCTGTTGGCGATGATATTGAGGTATATGCTACCGAAGAACGTAAGCAGGTTATTGCAACATTTCGAAATTTACGCAATCAAACTTTCAAAGAAAATGGTTCGCCTAACTTGTGTCTATCGGATTTCATTGCACCGAAATCGAGTGGAATAAAAGATTATATCGGAGCTTTTGCCGTAACAGCAGGTCTGGGAATTGAGAAAATACTTGATGAATTTACGCGGGATCAGGATGATTATAACAGTATTATGATCAAAGCATTAGCCGACAGACTTGCCGAAGCATTTACCGAAATATTACACCTGAGAGTCAGAAAAGAATTCTGGGGTTATGCACCGAACGAAAAACTCCCCTTAAATGATCTATTGCTTGAAAAATACCGTGGAATCAGGCCTGCACATGGCTATCCGGCTTGCCCCGATCATTCGGAAAAGGAAACACTTTTCAATTTACTCGATGCCGAAAAGAATGCAGGTATTAGCTTGACAGAAAGTTTCTCAATGGTTCCGGCAGCGTCAGTTAGTGCGCTTATGTTTTCACATCCGGAATCGAAATATTTTTTTGTGGGCAAAATAGGGAAGGATCAGATCGAAGATTACGCAAAGCGGAAACAGGTAAGTATAGAGCGCATAGAAAGCTGGCTCGCTTCCGATTTAAATTATTACTGATAACTTAATGGCGTCCTAATTAAATATTATTACCTGCTATGAAAATTACTGATCTCTTTCTCTCACAGGATAAAACTTTTTCTTTTGAATTTTTCCCTCCCAACGATGAAATATCGGCAGTTGATTTCGGGATTAATGTCGGACGGTTAATGAAACTCTCTCCATCATTTGTCACAGTCACATACGGAGCCGGAGGATCGACACAGGAGCGAACATTCGCATTAGTCGATTATCTGCAAAATAAAATAGGATTAACGACGATGGCACATTATACCTGTGTAAATGCCACGAGGGAAAGAATAAAAAAAGATTTGGATTCACTGATTGAAAAAGGAATTCGAAATTTAATGCTTCTCAGAGGAGATCCTCCAAAAGGGCAGGATAAGTTTGTTCCTAAAAAAGGTGGTTTCAGGTATGCGAGTGAACTTATCGAATTGGTCGATCAACATTATGATTTCAGCAAAGCCGGTGCTGCTTATGTCGAAAAACACCCCGAGGCTATGAGTATGACAGAAGACATCCTTAACCTGAAGACCAAGGTCGATGCCGGAGCTGATTTCCTGATCACACAACTTTTTTTCATTAATAAACATTATTTCGATTTTATTAAACAGGCACGCAAGGAAGGTATTACTTGCAGAATAATTCCGGGTATTATTCCACTTACTTCATACCATCAGCTTGAAAGATTCACTAAGATGGCCGCTGCAAAAATTCCCTCTGAACTCAGATATGAAATTACAAGCTATAAAAATAATCCTGAAAAAATGTACGAGATTGGAGTGAACTATACCATAAAACAATGCAGAGAACTTTTAGATAAAGGAGCCCCCGGAATTCATTTCTATACATTAAATAAATCGAGAGCCGCCATTGAAATTTTCGAGTCGCTCTAACACCGACACAATTGACAATTCCTACTGATTTCATATCTTTAACCACAAATTATGTTAAGCGGGAGTAGCTCAGGGGTAGAGCATTAGCTTCCCAAGCTGAGGGTCGCGGGTTCGAATCCCGTTTCCCGCTCAATTTCGTAATATGTCCGATATATGGCATTTATGAGTTGTTAATGCCAGGCCGATCAATGACTATGGAGTATTTATTTATCATTGTCAGCGTATCGATTGACGGAAATATACTTTGCCTGTACTCCATAGTACTGAGTTTTTTATTGTATTAATTATCAACTTACGCACAGAATCAGTTGAAAAAAATATGATATTAAATTTTATTAAATCTATATAATTCTTATTTTTATTTTTTTGTTTGTATTTCTT
>CAZMVE010000026.1:0-29371 GCA_964569585.1 uncultured Bacteroidales bacterium
CTTGAGTTGATGTGAAGTAACGTTCGAGGTTTTCAGTTCAAATTTTATGGTACCATCGCGAATAATAAAATTAATGGCTGAACCTTTATCGAGCATGCCTTCCATTTCAGTTATAATCAGAGTTGGATAATTATCCAGAGTTGATAATATTTCGGGAAGATACTTACTATGCCAGTGTCCTATAAAAACCATCTGACATTTATTAATTTCAGCAACAGTTTTGATATTCTCGACAAGGATATTTTGAGTGCCGATTTTTTTACCGCTGGTAATCCTTGCCAGTTCATCAGCAACCGACTGATGGCCCAGCACTTGTATTTTAAAATCACCAGTCTTTGCACCCTCCGGCCAGTCGAAATATTTCGTGAAATTATAAACAAATAAACCAATATATTTTTCTTCCTGGGCCTGTGCTTTAAAAATCCCGGTTATAAATAAAAAGAATAGAAAAATCTGTACTGGTCGTATGCTCATTCTTCAACAGAAAATTTAATTTCCTTTATACTCTTATTTCCTAAAACATCATATGCACTGACTTCAATTAGATAATTACCAGGTTGTAAAGATTTTACAGGATTTATTGTTTGGGGACTACCTCCGTTTATAGAATATTCTATCTTTTCTCCACCTGAATATTTATCTGTGGCTGCTATGTATAACATAACATTAATTGGATAAATTGTATAATTTTCGTCACGAACAATTTTATTACCAATCGATTCAACACTATAATGATAATGTACTACAGGCGATTCAATATCAACAAATACTTCAGTTACATTTTGTTCTTCAGGATTATTGACTCTGTCAGTTGCCTGGTATTTTAAAACGGAAACACCTTTTTTTTCGAGGTTAAAGCTATTATTATATTCGATCTCAATTGAATTATTAATTGAATATTTGATGGATGCAACACCCGCTCCTTCATCTTTGCTGGTTATGGAAAACGGGGTTTTTGTCGAGACGAAGAGGGTATCGCGTGAAAGAAATTTAGGGCTGCCAATGGTCAGGATTGATTTTGGAGGATCAGGATCACAATAGAAGGTTTTTAAAACCGGGGCCGAACTGTTTCCTACATAATCGACAGCCTCAATACGTATATACTGCAAACCTTTATTTTCAATAGTGAAAGGAGTTTTGTATTCGGTTTCGATACGACTAGTATTAATGCTATACTGAATTTTATCAACTCCCGATTTTGCATCTTCGGCAATAATAGAAAAACTTGATCTTGGCGAAATATAAGAATAGTTACCCTTATATATATCTGAATTAACTTCAAGGGAGACATCAGGCGGGTCCTTGTCTACATAAAATTCAAATACAACATTTTGTCCCGATGGATCTCCTTCTACCTTGAGACTACTATCTCTTCCTCCGATAGTTTGGACTGCCTCTTTGTTATCCAAATTATCTTCCGAATAAAAGCTGATGGTAGCCTGATCGTTTGACAGCAATTTAACCGGGATAGGAACTTTGTAATTTATGAAGCTGCCATCATTGATCTTATAATAAATAAATTTTACTCCCGAAAGGTTATCGTCGCTTTTCAGTTTAATGACTGCATTGGCTGAAACGTACTTTTCATTTGTATTCCCTTCGATCTCGTAATAGGTTTTTGGAGGTACTTTATCGATAAAAAAAAACTCTTCATGAATTTCTTCAACGTTCCCAACTTTATCGACGGCATAAAATTTAAGTACATTTTCACCTTCCCTGAATGAAGTTAATGTCCCTGTGTAGGTAATGAATTTATCACTATTGAGATTGTACCATATAGTCTCGACTCCTGAAACAGCATCATAACTCTGAAGGTCTATTTTCAGGTTACTATCATAATATTTTTTACCATCAATATATTTTGTTGTAGTATAATGATAAACTGCCTTACTCACAGGCGGACGCCCGTCGGAATATACTTCAAAAATAATGTCGTGCAATGGGTAAATAACTCTCCTTGTTGAGGTATCCACTTCCGACGGAGAGCGAATGGTGTTATAACCTTCCGTATCGAAGTACATGGGATTAGTATACCTCTTTGAGGTATCACTGATAAGCCTGTGCTTTTCAGAATCAGCGTTGGGTGAAGTAGAAAGCCAAATATATACTCCCAGATCTTTATTGATGTATAATTTGTTTTCTTCGGAGCGATAAACTTTCTTAACGGGACTGTCAGGTATTTGAGCATAATTAGGGATTACAATCAAAGCTGGCAGAAGAAGGGTGCAGAAAATTCGTTTCATATTTCAGGGTATCTTCAAAATTTGGATTGAATATAGTAAAAAAAAGCAAGATATTAAAGTTTATTAATTAAGGTTATCACTAATATATTCCCACTATTAAGTCCTTTGATTGAATTTTCAGCTTATAAGAATTTCCTATATTTATTGGATAAATAGGGACATTAAAAAAAATAGTACATTTAATCAGATGAAAAAAAACCATAATTCTGAAATTTTATGAAAGACTTACTCACTCCTCCTGTAATTTGGTTTCTTGTTGGGGTAGTATTACTTCTGCTTGAACTTGCCGTACCCGGGTTGATAATATTTTTCTTTGGATTAGGAGCCTGGATTGTTGCACTTTGTCTGGTGCTGTTCGATATGAGTCTGACACTTCAACTACTCATATTTATAATAACTTCCGTTGCTACTCTGCTGTTGCTCAGGAAATTTTTAAAAGATAAATTTTTCAGGCAGGATGATTCCAATAAGGCAAGTCTTGAAGAAGAGTTTATTGGTAAAACCGCCATTACAGAAACTGAACTTAAACCTGGTGTTTCAGGAAAAGTGAACTTCAAGGGAACTCAATGGTCTGCTATGTCGGATGAAACAATAGCAAAAGGCGAACGGGTAAAAATAATCGAAAGGGAAAGTATTACTCTGGTAGTAAAAAAAATCTAAAATACAATACTGACTTAAAATCATAGAACTATGAATTCCTCCACTGTTTTAGTAATTGGACTTTCAATCCTGGTAATTATTCTTTTTCTCTCAACCATTAAAATTATTTCGCAACGCTCAGTCTTTATTGTAGAAAGATTAGGGAAATACAATTCAACTCTTTTGGCAGGATTAAATATTTTAATTCCTTTTTTCGATAAAGTTCGTTATAAACATATCTTGAAAGAACAAGCCATCGATGTAGCTTCGTAGACATGTATTACTAAAGATAATATAGCTGTTGAGGTTGACGGAATTTTGTATTTACAGGTTATCGACCCTCAGAAAACTTCTTACGGTATCGATGATTACCGCTTTGCTTCCATTCAGATTGCTCAAACTACCATGCATAGTGTTATTGGAAAGCTTGAACTGGACAGAACTTTTGAAGAGCGCGAAACTATTAATACTTCTATTGTCGATGCAGTAGACAAAGCAAGCGATCCGTAGGGAGTTAAGGTCAGCCGCTATGAAGTAAAGAATATTACACCACCACAAAGCATTAAAGATGCTATGGAGAAACAAATGCGTGCCGAAAGGGAAAAACGTGCTATGATAGCAGAATCGGAGGGGCAGAAACAGGCAAAAATAAATGTTGCTGAAGGAGAGAAGCAGGAACTTATAAAACGTTCCGAAGGAGAAATGCAACGCCGTATTAATGAAGCTGAAGGAAAAGGATCCGAAATTGAACGCGTGGCATCGGCAACAGCAAGTGGAATCAGACAGATAGCTCTTGCAATCGGAGACAAAAACGGATCGGATGCTGTCAACCTGAGAATTGCCGAACAATACCTTACAGAATTTGAAAAACTTGCATTAACAAATAATACCATGATTATTCCTTCCGATCTTTCGGATATTGCCGGAATAATTGCTTCTGCAACTTCGGTTATGAAAAATACATCAAAATAACGGACAGATAATTAAGGAGAGGAGGCTGTCTCAAAAGCAAAATTATGTAATAACTTAATCTGGTTTCTCTGTGTAACCCTTTTAAAATTCTCTGTGGACCTCTGTGTTTTAATTATTTAAGAATTTTACCACTGAGAAATACAGAGCAGACTCAGAGTGACACAGAGGCTTTTGAGACAGCCTCTTTTGCTGCAAAGAGAGTACTTTCTAAATTAGAACTTTTTTCTATTTTTGCACTAATTGGCTTCGTAGCTCAGTTGGTAGAGCAGCAGACTCTTAATCTGCGGGTCGAGGGTTCGAGCCCCTCCGGAGTCACAAAACAGAAACCATTCGAGAATAGAATGGTTTTTTTATTTCATTGATATAAGTGAAAGAGACCTGGAATCATTGATTATTACTATAAAATAACAGATAGGATTAAACATTTATAGATAGGTAGTTTAATACTGTCATTAATTCTGGTATTATTTAGGAGTGTTTCACTGTGGATGATTTTAGTACGGTGAAATAAAAAGTGGAACCTTTCCCAAATTCACTTTCAACGCCTATTGTTCCTCCGTTTTGTTCTACAAATTCCTTACAGATAATCAGACCAAGACCTGTTCCGGATTCTCCCCGGGTGCCATCTGTGGATTTGGATTTATCAATTTCGAAAATTTTATCGATTACTTCTTTGCGTATTCCTATTCCTGTATCTATTACACTTATTTTAGTATGGGTATTGTCTTGCTCAGCTTTGATAGTAATTTCACCCAATTCAGTAAATTTTATTGCATTTGTTACCAGGTTTCTGATAACTGTGTAAATCATATTCTTATCGGCATGGATTGTCAGATCTCCCGGAATATTATGAGTGAATTTAATTCCTTTTTCGATTAATGAATTCTCGAGTAGAGTATAAATACTTTGAACAACATCATATAAGCTGAATTTTTCCGGTGTATACTTAATATTTCCAGTTTGTGTACGCGACCATTGTAACAAGTTTTCAAGTAGTTTAAATACATTTTGGGCTGAGCGATCTATTACTCCAATCAGATGTTTACGTTTTGTATCATCATAGTTATCATAGCGAATGGTAAGAACTTCGCAAAATCCTAAAATTGAGGAAAATGGATTTTTCAGATCATGTGCAATAATGGAGAAGAATTTGTCCTTTGTAGCATTTAGCTTAACCAGTCTTTGGTTTGTATTACTCAATTCTTCAGCCTGGGTTTTTAATTCTTCAGCTTGTTCTTCGATACGCTGTTGCCTTTCTTCCAGTATGGAATTGATCTCATTAAGTTCATTGGTTTGGTTGATTAGAATAGCATTTTTTTCTTCAATCTCATGTGTCCTCTGCTTCACCTTTTCCTGAAGAAGGTGTTTTTGTTTATTAAGTTGGTTCAATCGGTAATAGTAAAAGCCAATGATCAGGCTAATAGCAAGTAGTATAATTAATATTCTGAATAAAATAGTTTGCCACCAGGGGGGTAAAATAGTAATTTTAATAGAAGCCCCTTCTTCGTTCCAGATGCCATCATTATTTGAACCTTTAACACGGAAGATATATTTTCCCGGATCAAGATTTGTATAGGTTGCTTCTCTTTTATTACCAACGTAATGCCAGTCTTCGTCAAATCCTTCCATTAAATATTTATACTGATTTTTTTCAGGTGCCAGATAATTAAGTGCAGCAAATTCGAAAGTGATCATAGACTGCTTGTAGGATAGTGTAATTTGTTCAGCAACACTTATATGTTTTTTTAGAGGCGAGTCCTTCTCACTAATTTCAACAGGTTTATTGAATACGAGAAAATCAGTAATAAGAACAGGAGGGACATAGGAATTCTTTTTAATACTATCGGGATGAAATACGTTATAACCATTAGTACCTCCAAAATACATGTATCCATCAGAATCCTTAAAATATGATCGGCGATTAAACTCATCACCCTGTAATCCGTCACTTACACTGAAATTTTCAAATATTGGTTTATCGGATCGTATAATTCCATTTACGAATTTTGAAATACCCTTATTCGTGCTTAACCAGAGATTGCCATGTTCATCTTCGCATATACCTTTAATTGTATTATCGGGCAATCCATCTTCTTCCTGGTAACAGATAAATGATGAATCTTCTCTTATATAGGAATTCAATCCACCCTCGGTACCCAACCAGAAATTTTGTTTACTGTCTTCAAAAAATATAATGGCACCATTATAACTAATACTCGTTGAATCATCAGGATTGTGTGTAAAGTGTGTAAACCTTTCTGTTTTTCTGTCAAATAAATCAACGCCTACCGAAGTAGAAATCCAAAATTCACCATAACTATTTATAAACAGGGTTCTGACCCAGTCGCCCGAAATACTGTTTTCAGCTTGAAAATTGGCACGATATGCCTTAAAAGTATTGGTTTTGTAATCGTATCGATTCAAACCACCGTTCATGCAGGCAATCCATAAGTAACCTTCACCATCTTCAGTTAAGCCAAATATATTATTACCTCCAATGCTGTTCGGGTTATCAGCATCATTAAGAAAGCGAGTAAAATTTTTCTTTTCCCTGTTAAACAGATTCAGCCCCCCTGCCCATGTACCAACCCAAATATTCTTGCGACTGTCTTCAAAAATTGAATAGATAGCGCCTGCACCGATACTGTTTCTATTATTAGGATAATGTTGATAATATTCAAGTTTGTCTGATGTATTATTATAAAAATAAAGTCCGCCTTCCGTACAGATCCAAAGATTATTATCTTCTTTATAAATGACGTTAATTATATTATTCCCTGCAGGAATTTTAAAATGGTGAAACTTATTTAACAACTCATTATAGTAATTGAGTCCTCCCCCGTAAGTTCCAATCCAAATTGTACCCTGGTTATCTTTTAATAGTGAGTATATGGAGTTGTTTGCAAGACTTGTTTCATCTTCCTCATCGTTTAGATGATGAATAAAGACAGGTTTGCCTTCTTCAAAACTTTTTAAATCCAGAATATCTAATCCGCCATTTTCAGTACCAATCCATAAATTTCCCTCACCATCATCAAGCACATCGCGTATTCTTCCGTTATTAATACTTCTCTCATTTAAATGGTCGTGAGTGAAGTTAATGAAATAAGGATCAGAGGATTGATCATTTCTGAATTTCATTAAACATAATCCTTTGTTTACAGTTCCTATCCATAGTCGTCCCTTACTGTCTTTGGTGATACTTTCCAGTTGATCATCACTAATACTTGTGGGATCATCATCATCATGTTTGAAAATGGTAAAGGTTTTATTCAGGGTATCCAGTAAATAAAGGCCATTTGTACTTCCGAGCCATAAGTTGCCATACAGATCTTCCACAATTGCGTCGACAAATATGTACTGAAGGCACCCTTCTGCTTCTTTACAGAAAGGTATTGCAGAGTAATTAGAAGTGTTTATCTCATAAATATTATTTACTGAAACTACAAATAGCTTTCCATTGTTAGTCTCGAAAAGGCCAGTAATAAACTGAGATTCAATACCGGGATAAACAATAAAACAATCATTTTCTCTATTATATAAATTGAGCCCAATCTGAGTACCAATCCATAAATTTCTATTCTGATCTTCAAAAATTGTAGTAATCGAATTGTTAGATAGGCTATTTTTAATTCTCGCATTATTTTTATAAACGGTAAATTTGTATCCGTCATATTTGTTTAGTCCATTACCCCCGGTACCAAACCACATAAACCCATAGCTATCCTGATAAATATATCTTATCCAGCTTTGTGAAAGGCCATCGGTTACTGACAGATTTTTAAAGCACAGGCTTGAATTTTGAGCAAATAAACCGGTTAGTAAACTCAGGGAGAATATATAGCAGCAGGCAATTCTTATCAGGGAGGAATGTGATAATAACTTCTTTATCGGAGTAAGATAATGATATTTGGTAATGAGAAATATCACGTTGCGATTGATAAAATACATAACATTTAGTTTGGAGTCGATCTCCATATAAAAAATGCTGAATAGATCAAGTTAAGCATTTTCTAATAAATCTCCACTCTCGATATGGAAATAATTTAGACTCATAAAACAACGCATAGAATTTAATCCTTCCTCTTTTATTATATGAATGAGGTCAGTTGAGCCATATATCTATAATACAGTTAAAAAATGAGATTATTAAAAGCTTATATCACTGGATATCGTCAATAGAATTTCATACCACTATGCTAAACCTAAATTTTATTAACTGCTTAATCAATCAGGATAGAGATTACTAATTATACTATGATACTTTTTAAAATTGATCCATTACATTCATTGGCGAACGTTGGTTTCGTAATTCGTTTGCCATAAAATCCATAGAGGGAGCAACGTGCGAGAAAAAGTGTTTATAGCCTTCGCATAAATAATTCAGACCATATTCTCCATCGGGAGTATACAGAAATCTTTTCTTGGGGCACTCTCCATAACATTTGGTCAAATGGTTACATTCAAGGCACATTTTTGGCAACTGAGAATATTTATTTTGTCCGAAAAGCTGTTGCTTTGTACTATTCATGAGTTCTAAGAGATCGCTCTTCTGTATGTTTCCAAGAAAAAAATCCGGAAAAACGAAGTGATCGCATGAATATATATCGCCATTGTATTCGATAACACCGCTATGACCGCAGCCCTGTGCATACATGCATACTCCGGGAGGTTCTCCTACCCAGTTGGCTAGAGTAGTATCAAAAAGCTGTACAAAATAATTGCCAACATCTTTTTTTACCCACTCGTCGAAGATCGATGTCATGAACCTGCCAAATTGTAACGGATCGACTGACCAGGGGGCAACTTGTGTATTTTCTGTGTAATTATTTGGTACAAGTTTTAATCCGTTTAGCTGTTCTTTTTCTGAGAATCTTTCCACCACAGGTAGAAACTGCATATAGTTACTGCCAATAGATTTTAAATACCGGTAGATCTTCAGGGGATAATCAGCATTGAAATTATTAACTACTGTTAGGGTATTAAAATCGACCTCATGCTTTACCAATAGTTCAATGGCTTTTATTGTCTTTTGGAAGGATGGTTTATCCGCTTTTGTTCTTCGGTAGTTGTCATGCAATTCTTCCGGACCATCAATAGAAATGCCAACAAGAAAGTTATTCTCTCTGAAGAACCGGCACCACTCATCATTGATAAGGGTACCATTGGTTTGAAATGAATTTTCTACCTTTTTGCCGGAAGTATATTTTTTCTGCAATTCAACAGCTTTTTTATAAAAATCAATACCCATCAGAGCTGGTTCCCCTCCCTGCCATACAAAAGTCACAACCGGCGTAGGCTGCGATTGTATGTATTGACTGATAAACTCCTCCAGAATTTCATCACTCATTTTCAAATTACAGGGTCCGGCATATAGGTTTTCTTTCTCCAGATAATAACAGTAAGCACAATTCAGGTTACATACCGGGCCCGCAGGCTTAATTATTAAGCTGAACGGAGTCGGTCGGAAGGAAGGGGAAAAAGTACTGGAATATCTATTTTTGACTGTCACAATTATTAATTAGCTTACTAATTATTTTTTTAGCAAGAAGGATATGGCCAGTGAATCACTGTCCTCATATTTCACCATAAGGACCTTCAATTGACTGTGCAATTCATTTTGAACAGTTGCATATTCAGGATTGTCATACACATTTTTCATTTCATACGGATCGGCTTCCAGGTCGAAGAGCTCCCATTCATCAATATCAAAGTAGTAATGGATAAGTTTATAGCGATGAGTACTTATGCCATAGTGTCTCTTTACACTGTGCCAGCCCGGGTATTCGTAATAGTGGTAATAATGGGTCTTACGCCAGTCTCGGGGAGTTTTTCCCTGTAAAATGGGAAGCATACTTACTCCCTGCATATCGGAAGGAATTTCAAAACCTGCCATTTCAAGAAAGGTTTCTGCGAAGTCGAGATTCGAAACCATATCCGAGTTTATGGTATGAGGTCGTATAATTCTAGGCCAGGAGATTAAGAGGGGCATACGATAAGATTCTTCGAACATAAATCGCTTATCGAACCAACCGTGCTCACCAAGATAAAAGCCCTGATCGGAGGTATAAATAATTACTGTGTTTTTATCCAAACCACTTTCTTTCAGGTAATCGAGCAATTCCCCTACACTTTTGTCTATAGCAGCTATACAAGCCAGATAGTCCTGCATGTAACGCTGAAATTTCCAACTAATCAGGCTATTCCCACCCAGGTTTGCTTTGTTAAATCCTGCTAAAATCGGGTTATAAACAGAGTCCCATACTCTTAATTGAGCCTGTGTCAATCGTTCAAGTGATATTGATTTCGAAGAATCATCCCACATTTTTAAATCTTCTTCCAGTCTTATGGCATTTTCAATAGTCATATCCTGTTCATGTTCAGCAGTACCACGCCCACTATAATCATCGAAAAGGGTAATGGGTTCAGGAAATTCAACGTCTGTGTACATACCCAATTCGTGGGGTCCCGGTTTCCAGTTTCGGTGAGGTGCTTTGTGGTGCATCATAAGCATGAAGGGTTGGTTGGAATCTTTAATGCTTTTTATCCATTCAATGCTTTTTTGTGTAATGATTTCAGTAACATAACCCGTATCGCGGTGCATTCCTTCAGGAGTAATAAAATCGGGATTATAATAGTTACCTTGTCCCGGCAGCACTTCCCAATGAGTAAATCCCGTAGGTTGCGAATCAAGATGCCATTTGCCTATAATAGCAGTCTGGTACCCGGCCTGTTGAAGTAATTTTGGAAAGGTCTGCTGAGTACTATCGAAAGGAACCGCTTCATTCGCCAGAAATCTATTCTTATGGCTATACTTACCGGTGAGGATACAGGCTCTTGATGGACCTGATATGGAATTGGTTACCAGGCAACGATCGAAGCGCATACCTGTATTGGCTATTCGATCGATATTTGGAGTGGGGGCCAATTCCGCCAGGGGTCCGCCATAAGCGCTAATAGCCTGGTAGGCATGATCATCGCTCATTATAAAAATAATGTTTGGCAACTGCTGCTTTTCATCGCTGATGGCCCCGTGCTGACAGGCAGAGCTTATTCCTGCCAGTGTCAATAATTTTATTTTAAGTTCCATCATTAAAGGATATTTAATTACAGTTGTACCTGAGATATCAGGAAGCCTGATCTGTGTTTTGTCATTTCACCGGTTACTTCGGCTAAAACTGTTTTACGTCCTAAGAATACCACTGAGACATTGCAGAGAAGTTGTATTTTTAATAAAAAGGTCACGTTTTACCTTATTGTTTTGGAATGATGTATAATAAAATAATTTATTGTGCCTTACAAAATCAATTACTTACCTACTTCAATGTCTTTTTCCAACCTATCCGGGAAAGATTAATATAAATAACTACTCCGGCTGCCAGGGCAACCAATAGATAGATAGTGCCCTCAATAAATTCATGAAATATCATTTTCCCAAAGCCAAACAAGCAAAGCATTACAAGAACACATCCGCAAAGGTAATTAACAAAGAGCTGCAAATAACCGGAATCACCTTTCACATTGGGTAATTCAGCAGCAATTCTTCTCCATCCCTTGCCTCCGGGATGAATACGTGTGTAAAATTCTTTCAATTTCTTATCCTCAACCGAACGTGTTAAAAAAGTGACTATTATCCATACCAAGGTCGACCAGGCTACTATGATCAGCAATGAACTTTCATAACTCATTTTAAACCGATAGTACAGAATTGGGTAAATAGCAAAAGGAGCAAGCATGGCAGCAATTTCCGACCAGGCATTAATGCGCCACCAGAACCAGCGCAGTATGAGTACTAATCCTATTCCTCCGCTGCAGGCCAGGATAAATTTCCAGGCTTCGCTTATTTCCTGTAACTGCGAAGTAATAAAGAAAGAAAAGATGATCAGAATAAAAGTCGTGATTCTTGAAATAGTCACATATCCTTTATCACTTAATCGTGTCTTATATAAGGGACGAATAAAGTCGTTGATAATGTATGAAGTTCCCCACACTGTATGGGAGGCAATAGTCGACATATAGGCGGCCAGGAAGGCTGCCAACATTAATCCCATTAAGCCTGAGGGAAGCAGATCACGGATGGCCATCACATAAGTTTCGCCTTTATCCGGAGCATCGGGATACAACACAAGGGTAACCAAAGCAACAATCACCCAGGGCCAGGGACGGAGTGCATAATGTGCAATCTGAAACCATAAGGTTGCCAGCAGGGAATGTTTTTCGTCTTTAGCTGACATCATTCGCTGGGCTACATAACCACCACCACCGGGTTCAGCTCCCGGATACCAACTGGCCCACCATTGTACTCCCAGGTAGGCTATAAAACCTGTTATACTCATCTTTAGCAAACCCATAGAGCCGGAAGGAGAACCATTATTTCTATTTACTTCAGGAAAAAAGTCAAATATCCAGTCGACATGTGCAAGTTGTGATTTCAGATTTGAAATACCTCCCACATGCTTCACTGCAAACACTGCCAATGTTATACTACCTCCCATTGCCATTATAAACTGGAAACTGTCGGTAAGCGAGATACCCCAAAGACCAGAAAGGGCTGAATATACGGCAACAAATATCATCATCAGGCCTACTACCAGTTCATGAGAAGTAAAAGAAATGCCGAAAATTTTCGTTTCTTCAATTCCAAAAAGTGTAAGATCGGGAAACATTACCCGAAGAATTTTTACCATTGCCAGATTGACCCATGCCATTACAATGGCATTCATTCCAATACCAATATACAGTGCCCTGAATCCTCTCAGAAACCTGGCTTCGTATCCCGAATATCGTATAGCCACAAATTCAGCATCGGTAAGGATGTCGGCACGCCGCCATAAGCGCGCGAAAAAGAAAACAGTCAGCATACCTCCAAAAAGCATGTTCCACCAGAGCCAGTTGCCGGCGATTCCATTTTTTGCTACGAGCTCAGTCACAGCCAGCGGAGTGTCAGCGGCAAAAGTGGTGGCTACCATACTGGTACCCGCTATGTACCAAGGCAGATTCCGGCCACTAAGAAAAAAATCGCCTGTGCTCCGGCTGGCTCGACGCGACATGTAAATACCAATACCAATACTAATAGCCAGGTAAGCCAGAATGATTATCTGATCGATAAGGGAAATAGCCATACGTACATTTCTTTCCTGCTAACCTAACAAATAATGTCCGATGTTGGTATAGCAGTGAAAGAAAAGATATTAAAAGAAGGTAAAAATTCCTATTGGCCCAGTTGATCTATGATATTTGGTTTCCCTTCCAGTTGGATAGTCGATGTAAGTAAATTCACCTGCTCAATGAATTCAATACGGGGTTGTTGTCCTCCAATAAACACTTCCAATTTTTCAGGAACTACAACTCGTTCATTATTGTTGTTAATAACAGAGAGTTGTTTTGGCGAAAGAGTAAAACTTACAGTTTTCTTTTCTCCTTTTTCGAGGTGAATTCTTCTAAATCCCTGCAGGGCATAAACTGGAACCGGAATTTCCGCAACCTGATGTTTAATATAAAGTTGGACTACCTCATCACCTGCAAAAGCTCCTGTGTTTTCAACTTCCACTTCGATTGTTAGGTTGTCCTTTGTCGAAAGCGTATTGGGCACTTTAAGATTGTTGTAACTAAATTTTGAATAACTCAGCCCATAGCCAAATGCATAAAGAGGCTCACCCTCGAAATAACGATAGGTACGTCCTTTCATGTCATAGTTTTCAAAAGGAGGGAGTTGATCAACTGATTGATAGAAAGTCACCGGTAACCGACCTGCCGGATTGTAATCACCAAACAAAACATCAGCAATGGCAGTACCACCTTCCTGTCCGGGATACCATGCCTCGATTATGGCAGGAAGGTTTTCATCGGCCCAGTTAACAGAAAGGGCACTGCCATTCATCAGCACAAGAATAACGGGTTTTCCCAGGGCATAAAGTTTTTTCAGCAATTGTGTTTGAATTTCCGGCAGATCGAGGAATACTCTGTCACCCCTGTTGAAACCTGTAAGATCGACATACATTTCTTCACCTTCAAGTTCAGGAGAGAGTCCGCCAACAAATATCACCGCATCACTTTGTTTTGCAGCATCTAATGCTCGCTGTTCAATGTTCTCCTCTGGCAACCCCCATTCAAGAGCAATTTTTCCGTACCAGGCACGCTGATAATAATCAATTTCAAAACTATGCGTGCTGCCGGCTTCGAGATAAAGCGATATGCTGAGGTTATTCCACCCATCTTCCCAGGAATCGATCAGCATGTTATCATCGATGTACAAACGGAACCCATCATCGCCTGTGATATAAATAGTATATCTCCCTGTTTTTGGAGCCAGCAGGTTTCCGTGCCAGCGAATTGAAAAGTCTTCCTGAGACATGCCATGAGTGGGAGCCCGGTTAAACCATCCGAAATCAATAACGGAATCGGTGCGGACCATGAAAGGAGTTCCTTCCAGATCGGGATTATTAAAGTATTCACCGATCAGTCCGGGTTTTCCTTCCGAACTCAGGTATTGCCAGTGTATGATTTCTTTTTCGGTATAATCGGCATGATACGAACATCCCTTTGCATAAATTACTGTGGTTTGAGGGGATACTGTATTCCTTATTCCCTGAAGAGGAGTCACGAACTTTGACGGGTAACCGTTATAATTACCATACATGGCTTCGGCTTTATCGGCATTCGGTCCGATCACAGCAATGGATTTAATGTTGGTGGAAAGAGGGAGTGTATTATTTTCATTCTTCAATAAAACCATTGATTGCCGGGCTGCATCAATTGAAAGCTGACGATGTGCCGGACAATCGTTTACTTCAAAAGGGATCTTATTATAGGGAACCATCTCTTCCGGATCGAACATACCCAATTGTATGCGGGCTTTAAATAATCGTTTCAGTGCCATATCGATATCTGCCTCGGTACAGAAGCCTTTTTCAATAGCTTCTTTCAGATGGTTGAAGGAACGGCCACAATTCAGATCACATCCCGATTTTAATGCGATGGCTGCGGCTTCAGCTTCGGAGGAAGCTATCTTATGATTGGCATAAATATCGTAAACAGCGCCACAATCAGAGACAACATAACCATCGAAGCCCCACTTTTCACGGAGTAAATGAGTGAGTAGATAAGGACTGCCTGTACAGGATTCGCCACGAAACCGGTTATAGGCGCTCATAATCGATTGTGCATTCCCCTCTGTAATACAGGCTTCAAAAGCCGGTAAATACGTATCCATAAAATCCCGTTGATCAACATCAATATTAAATTCGTGACGTAAAAGTTCGGGGCCGCTATGCACAACATAGTGTTTTGGCGTGGCGATAGTTTTAAAATATTTTGGATGATCACCTTGCATACCCTTGACAAATGCCACTCCTATCCTGGATGTCAGGAAGGGATCTTCACCATAAGTTTCCTGACCCCGGCCCCAGCGGGGATCGCGAAAAATATTGATATTCGGAGACCAAACGGTTAATCCTTTATAGCGGTCGCGTTCGTCTTTTTTAATAAAATCGTTATACTTTGCCCGGAATTCATCGGAAATAGCTGAGGCTACTTGGTATATCAGGCTGTCGTTAAATGCGGCTGCCAAACCAATAGCTTGCGGGAAAACAGTTGCTGTGCCTGCACGGGCTACACCATGCAGACCCTCGTTCCACCAGTTATATTCTGGTATGCCTAATCGCGGAATCGATACAGCATAATCTAGCAACTGGGAAATTTTTTCTTCAAGCGTCATTCGCGAGATCAGATCATCAACGCGTTTTTCAACAGATAATTTTGGATTCTTATAAGGTTCCGTTTTGTTGCATGCTACAGGAAGAATTACAGCCGTAATGATAACAATCCGGAACCATAGGGAAGCTGAAGTTTTTTTCATTTTGCTTAGGATATGTGAGGATCAAGTAAAAACTCATCTGAAATGCAGCTAGAATTCAGAATAGGAATTTGAGTGCATTACTAACTAAATTAATAAAAAAATTTTACCTGCATAATGCATATTAAATTGTCTGAACAATACTTGAATAATTATAGGGGGAAGAAGCTAATTTATAAATCTGATAACTATGTTGGCAGTGCTTGTGCCACCTTCAAAATCGATAATCCGGTAGGTTATCAGGTCGTCGCCCGGCTGCATAGAATTTCGCTTATATTCGATTGTTGAGGGAAATAATTTCCAATTTCCGTTGGGTGAGTTAACTACAGCACTGATCCTAATGGAATCGCCATCGATATCGGAATCGTTATCCAGGGGATGTAATACAACTTTATTTTCCTGAGATGTGACAGATAGAGTATCGTTTCTGGCAATAGGAGGGTTATTGTGTAAGCGATTGAACTTGCCGGCCCCATTCATTACCTGGCCAGGGACGATTTTGGGATCGTTAGCTTGATAATTGTAAAATTCGATTGGTAAAAAAGTTACTCCGGCAGTATCCAGATCGCCTTTTACATGCTCATAAATATTACCAATAGCTACCAATTCAGGAGGCTTGATCCCTTTATCCTGATCCTTTATTATATGGGCATCTTCGAGATTACGAAAAAAATTATTTTGTACAAAAACTTCCGATTCGAGCCGTGCTGCAATACAGTAATCAGCGACTTCCTCATAGTAACAATTAAATACATGCACCTGTCCGAAACGCACCCTTGGCATTCGTTGCTGAACCCGGTGATATACCTCCTCGACAGGATCATAAAAATTACTTACACCATCGAACCAGCAGTGGTGAATAGTTATATGAAATTGTTCCCTGCACATAATACTTTGATCGTTGCTGCCAACAAGCATTACTTTATTATGGTTGCTAAATCGTGTCCACGATACTGTAACAAAATCGGCACATTCGTTCTTTCGGTTAGAAAAATCAAGCAATCCGTCGTGACTGTAAAATAGGTCACAGTGGTCGATCCAGATATTTTTACCATATACCGTAATGGCATCGGTCCGGGGATCTCCTTTTCCATCCCAGTGTCCCGGAGTATAAGATTGACCAATACTTAAGTTTTGAACGATAATATTGTTACCAATAAGTTGTAAACCTCCATAACGTAACATGGCATTATTATTTTTGCCGAGAATGCTAACATTACTGCATTTCACAGGTATAAATTCGCCAAACTGTAAATCAATCGTATCCTTAATAAGAATGATCCGGGGATTATCTGTTTTGAATGCTTTCAGGAGTTCATCACGTGATGTAACGCATACGGTATCCCCACCCATGCCACCGGTAGTATTTCCATTTAATGAGGCAAAACCGACAGGCCCTTTCTGCGCAGGGCCTGAGAGTGTTATAAGTATCAGTATTAAGTTTAGGATAGCTGCTTTAAGAAACTGGGAATATTTATTTTCTATCATAATTTTTTCCATTGATATATACATTTTTCAAAACCAGATTCGTAACACCTTCGATCCTGCATTCTTTCTCAACACCATTAAACTTAACATTGACAAGAGATACATCTTTTATACATTCGCGGGAATTAAAACCAGTTAGATAAACGGGGTATTTACTTTTCTGACTGGTAATATCTTCCAGGTGGATGTTCTGAATCAGCGGAGGATATTTTCCTGCTTCCGATTTAGTCTCGTAGATGCAGTTGATTCTCAGTATGGCCTCTTTTACCTCTCCGATTTCTATGTTTTTAACATACAGGTTTTCGATAACACCTCCTCTTTCGGCATTGGTTTTAATGCGTATTGCCCTGTCGAGATGCGGACTGTTCATTTTGCAGTCATAAACAAAAACATTACGGCATCCTCCCGAAATTTCACTTCCGATTACCACACCGCCATGACCATCCTGCATTTCGCAGTTTCTTACCACTATATTTTCTGAGGGGATATTCCATCTTCTGCCATCATTGTTCCGCCCTGATTTAATAGCAATACAATCATCTCCTGTGTTGAAGTAGCAATTCTCGATCAGGATATTTTTACTTGATTCAGGATCGCATCCGTCATTATTCGGCCCCAAGCTGTTTACTTTAACTCCCCGGATAATAATATTCTCCGACAGAAGAGGATGAATGACCCAGAAGGGAGAATTGATTATCGTAATGTCTTCAAACAGTATATTTTTACATTGATAGGCTTGAATAAAAGGAGGGCGTAGATAATGACCTTCACCGAATGTTCTTCCTTCAACAGGTATTTCATTTTCATTGAATTCCATCAAACGGCTTCTACTTTCCGGGTGTGACTGGTTGTTCAGTTCGGGATTTCCGCCAAATGCCGATTTTCCTTTCCACGGCCACCAGTTACTGTTATCCGCCTGACCGTCAAGTATTCCTTTACCCGTAATAGCAAAATTATCTTCCTGATAAGCGTATATAAGGGGAGTATAATTATAGCAATCAACACCTTCCCACCGGGTGAGAATGATGGGCAGATAATCGGCGGTGGTAGTTGAGAACTTCAGTATTGCACCTTCTTCAAAATGAAGATTCACTTTACTTTTCAGGCGGATGGGACCTGTAAGATAAATACCTTTGGGGATCAATACGGTTCCTCCCCCGTTTTCCGAACATTCCCGGATCGCCGTGTTTATCGGTTCGGTACATTTGATTATACCGCCTTCGACAGCACCAAAATCGGTTATCCTGTATTGTACATTCTTGAATTCAGGTTCCTGAATAGAGCGGACTATTTCATCAGCTTTTTCCCAGTATTCACTATTATCCTGCGATTTGACTGATCCGGTACCAGAGAGAATTAGAAAAATTATCGTTAACTTAAATACTGATTCATATATCCATGAATTAAAAACTTTCATTCTTGTTTTGTTATTTAGTTGAAATTTTCATACTTGTGACTGATTGTTGGTTGCCAATATCCACTGCGATGCAATTATTTCATCGTCTATTAAAGCTTGCATAGGTTTACCTACTCTGGTAATTGCAGAAGTATCAAGATAGATTTCAAATGCATGATCGCTAAAAGGAACTGAAGATGAATTTGATATTTTTATCGTGACCATGTTTTTTCTCTTTAACTAAGTGCACAACATAATTGTTAAGCTAAGAATTATGAAGCTTAACAGGCCTATTTTACTTTTCATATCGGGTATTTTTATAAGTTGATTTACAGCACTATCAGAGTGATATAATGGACAAGGATCGATTTAATAAAACAGCAAGTATAATAAGGAAGATGTCTGATTTTATAAAGAAACCCAACCATCCTTTAAATCTTTCATCTTTGCCAGATTTTGATTTCAGTCTGTATTTGAAAAATCCACAATCCCGAAGACCTTTTAACTTAAAATCACTAATTCAGAACAAAGTAAATCAGACACTCTTCCTTATCAGATAAATATATTACTAAACCGGAAAAGCTTTATTCCACAATAATATTTCGTATAATATTATTATCTAAGCGTAAGATGTACAGTCCGCTTTGATAGTCTGATACATCTAGAGTATACACTGAGGTATTTCTCAGGTGTATCTCATCAACTTTCACTCCCAGCGGATTAAAAATTTCAACGATACCATTGCCTCCGTTCATCAGAAATAGTTGATCATGTGCAGGAACCGGATAAACAGTAAATTTGTTCGAACCCAGGATATTGCCAATGGCATCAGGTTCTTCTACAAGGTTCCAACGCGGATCACCAAGCAGAGTTCCTTCATCGCTCATCTCATACAGATTGTCCTCGAGGGGTATTGAGAAATTCGCGGTATCAGGATATACAAAATCTACCTCATAATCTTCATAGGTAAAATCGCTGGCATCCCATTCCACCATGGCATACGTGCTGTCGTCAAGGCTAAAATCAGGGGTCATAACACAAAACGACATTTCCTTATAGGCAACTACGCCAAGACGAAATCCAAAAACATCTGTTGCATCGTCATTATTGGTTTTAGCCAGAATAGAATTTAAAATACTAATACTGGCCTCAGTGTTGTCCTGAATATCAAAAAGGTATTTTCCGTTTATTTTGCCACCCCATTTGTAGAAAGTACAATGATTAACTTCCAGATTAGCAGGATATACGATCATATCCTGACAATTTATCAAAGGTCCCTGAATGTGATGGAATGTTGAATTTTGTATAGTAAACTCATCGAAAGTAATTCGTGATTTCAAACGGAACGGGCCATAGCTTGAACCACCTCTAAAGTCAAAGATTATGCAATCGTCGACCAGAATATTGTTAACATGATTCTCAGCTCTGTCACCACGAATTACAGATTTTTGGAAATTTCTTACAATACAATTCCGGATAATAATATTGTTCCCTGAATCGAAAGCATCTGTAAGATTTATTAAATATTCTCCTTTCAGGGTTATGGTATCTTCAATACCAACCAGGGAATCATAAGTAGCACCTGAAAATTCAATTCCTTCAAGTGTTAAACTTATATCGGTTCCTGCTACACTAAACGATTTTATATAAACCTTTGGTTTTGGAGCTCCTTCTTCTCCTTTGATCGTTAAGGATTTCTCTACAATATTAATAGTATTATATGCAGCTTCGTGTGAGCCTGACTTAATAATGATTTCAGAACCATCATCGGCCCCTTCAACTACTGCAAGAAGATCATCACCTACTTCTACTGTAATTTGCGCATTGAGTTCGATAAATCCCAGTAAAGTTAAAAACGAGAATATGTAAATTAATTTTTTCATTGAATATTTGTTTTAAGTTAGACTTCATATTTTATACTTATTTATAGATTAATATCCATAATCATTCTCAAGATTTGTATTTACATCGACAATACTCTGATGAATGGGTAATAACTCCTTTCGATTTGGTTCAAAGAACTCAGCTATTGAATTAATATATTCTTCTGTAATGTCGACGGTCCATGAAGCCACATTTGGCCAGTATATCGAATCACGGGCATCAATAGCAGCCGAATCCATGTTATAGTATAAGTTCAGGATATCTAAATCCAGTCCTTCATTACGCCATACAACCCTTTCAGGAATATTTTCGTAGGGAGGTTCTTTAGCGACCATTTTAGCCAGTTCCGTTTTCATTTCCTGCAGCTTTGGATCGAGCAGGTTCCAACGAATCAGGTCGAATTTACGAAGGCATTCTCCGCCAAATTCCCAAGCCCGTTCCTGCACAATTGCATTGAAAAAGCCCTCATAATCATTAGGAATGGAAGGCATCATATCCACATGATCCCCGAAAGCACGTTCCCTGACCATACGAAGTGCTGCTTCCGCTGCAGGTGTCGGTCCACCGTTCAGCTCATTTTCAGCTTCAGCAAACATCAGGAGGATATCGGAGAATCGGAGCAAAACCCAATTGATTCCTGTAAACTTAGCTGTTCCCGGGAATAATGGATCCATCCAGTCCCTGCGCCATTTGGCCAGGTTCATCAGGGCTAGATCCCTCAAAAGAAATTCATTATCGTCATTAACCTCATAATAGGCAATCGTTACATCACGACGAGTATCGAGCGAATCGAATGAATAAAAATAGGTTGGGATAGCTTGCATGCCGGGATTTCCCCGCCCGTAAATAGAATTATCCCCTAATTTGGTACCCAGATAGTATCCATTTTCACCGCTAACAGACTGACCCATACCCACTTCCCACATGCTTTCGCCGTAATCACCATCAAGCTGAAGTTCACAATGTGCCCTGAAAACATCTTCATAATCGGGATTCAGCATATGTTCTCCACTCATCATAACTTCGATGCACTGATTACGTGCAATCTGATAGTAATTCAAGTGATTTGAACCACGCTGCATTCCACCTTCACGTCGCAAGGAATATCCTCCCCGTGCCAGGGCAATACGAGCAAGAAGCCCTTTCACAGCTCCTTTGGTTATACGTTCATCCAAGGGTACCTCCGAACGCCAGGGAACCAGGGAATCAGCACACAGCAGATCACTAATAATCTGGTCATATATAATATTCCTGTCGGTTTTTGGAGGATTCAGTTCGTCACCCGGTTCGTAAGGTTTCAGTTGAAGAGGCACATCACCCCAGTTCCGGATAAGTTCGTAGTAATTCAATGCCCTTAAAGTCAAAGCTTCGCCGTACATACGTCGCATTTCAGACTTTTCATCATCGATACTTCCGTTATAAAGCGGGCTTGTAGGTATGTTAGCTATGCAGATATTGGCTCTCTCGATACCATTGTAAAGATTGGTCCAGGGTTTATATATCTCCTCATTACCCGACGTAGCCGCATAACGGGCAATTCCTCTCCGACCATTGTCAAGACTTCCGGAGCACATAGCAATATCAGTATCAACACCGTAATACATGCTAAGTCGTTTGGAATATCCTTCATCACGTGTCATCAGCTGATATATGCCCATAATGGTCTGCCGGGTAAAATCGACATTATTAAATATATTTTCCGGTTCAAAACTCGAAACAGGTTGTACCTCAAAATATTTTTCACAGGAAAAAAGACTGCTGATAATTATCCCTGCAAACAGCAGGAAGCATTTTTTCTTTGTTATTATATATTTCATATTGCTCATTTTTCAATATTAAAGCGTCAGGTTTAATCCCACCAAATACATACGGCTTCTGGGATAGGCCGAATAATCCACACCCGGGGTCATAGGAGTATCACGACGTGTATCTACTTCAGGATCGTATCCGGAATATCGGGTAAATGTGTACAGGTTGTTCACCGTAAAATAAAATCTCAGGTTATCGATGAAGACCTTATTCATCCATTTTTTTGGCAGGGTATACCCGAGGGTAATATTATTTACCCGAAGAAATGAACCGTCTTCTACAGCCCATGAATGAAAGAGGTACCGACCCGTAGTAGGTTTCCAGATAGAAGCATCCTGATTCATTTCGGCCAGTACTTCCGGATCGGTAACCACTTCTCCCTCCTCATCTACAGTTATCCAGCGATTTTCAAAGTTCATATTCTGCAGGAGATTGTTATAAGGTTTATATCCACTGCTGAACTCTATTTTATTGGCATTGTATATATCATTCCCATATACCCAATTCAGGAAAATACTTAGATCGATGCCTTTGTACATGGCAGAGATATTTATGCCTCCGATATGTTTAGGATTAGCATTTCCAATAACGGTGCGGTCGTCTTCGAAAGTAACCAGGTTACCATCGCTGTATGCATTACCCAGGGAATCGACAGGATCAGTTAAATTCCGGAACCTGTAAGAGCCCGGTCCGAAACCTTCGAACAGGATACCCCGGTTATCGGCTACTCCTTCCTGAAGAATATAATCTTCATCCTCAAGCAAAAATTCACCGGTTTCCGGATCAATCTGAAAGTCTTCGACCGTATAGTAACCATCGGTTTCAAAACCGTACATCAATCCTACCGGATCACCGACACGAATTATATAATCGGCACCAGTGTTATCGTTCCAGCCCGAGGTTACAAGCATTTCGCCCACATTTTCACTAAGCTTGTCGACATGGTTCCGGTTAAAAGCAATATTAAAATTGATTGAAAGTTTAAAATCCTTTTTGTCAATGAGATAAGCATTAAATGCAGCTTCAAATCCGTAGTTGGTTGTTGAACCAATATTCTGGATTTGGTTTTCATATCCTACTGAGGGATCAAGGGCCACTTCTACTAAAAGATCTCTTGTTGTATTATAATAGTAGTCAAGAGTTATATTTAGTCGATCCTTTACGATTCCCAGATCCAAACCAACATCACGGGTAATGGTAGTTTCCCATTTCAGGTCCGGATTGTATGGAACCGGACGGTATAAATAGGAAATAGGTAACTCATTAAGGAAATAAGGTTTTGAAGGATCGGTTTCAAACCGGCTCAGGAAATACAGGTTATCGATACGATTATTTCCAGCCTGACCATAGCTTACTCTGAGTTTCAATGATGAAATTAAATTGATATTTTCCATAAATGATTCTTCTGAAATTCGCCAAGCAGCCGAAGCTGATGGAAAGTATCCCCAACTGTTCCCCTTAAAAAATTTAGATGAGCCGTCAGCTCGTAACGAAGCCTGGGCAAGGTATTTATCATTGAAATTATAGTTAACCCTGCCAAAATAGGAGAGTAATTTATCTTCTGATATATAGGAATAGGGATTCTGAGGAGCATTTCCCAGAGTGAGAAAACCCAATGCAAATTCCGGAGAAATATTTTCAGGGAATTCCTGAATTTCCTGTTCGAATTCTTTTTCATGGGTATTAATCATCTCCTGACCAAGCAGGAATGTCAAATCATGTTTACTCAGCTGCAGGTTATAGTTCAGGGTATTTGCCCAACGAAATCGTGCCCGGGTATCTTTTGCCACCTGAACAACAGGCAAATCGGCATACCGCCTTGCAAGATAAGTTGTGGTGCCGTAAAAACGGTCATCGTTTTCTTTCCAGTCGTAATACCCTACTTCAGTTCGGAAAAATAATCCATCAATAATGTCATATTTCAAGGCAGCATTCAGGCTCGAGGTAATTTTTTGCCTGTTCCTGTATTCATCCTGCGTGAGTTCGACAGGATTTGAAAGGCCGCTCACCGTATAATATTCATCGTCGGTGAAGATTAATTCAGCTTCATCACTGAAGTCGGTAAGACCATCGACAGGCCGGTACATTACACTATGGCGTAATCGGTTTTGTGAAGCTTTCCCCGGATCGGAAATTCCGGCACCTAACACTCTCAGATCGATATAACGTGCATTAAAATCCAGGGTAATACGTTTTGATGCCTGTGTCTGAAATTTGAAATTCAAGCTGTTTCTTGTATACCCCGATCCAATCATTATACCTTCATCGTTATTATAATTATAGCTCAGGTTATAATTAAACTTTTCTGTGCCTCCTGCTATGCCGAATTTATGAGACACGGTACGTGCATCTCTTCCGAATACTTCTTTCTGCCATTTGGTGCCTTCAGCATTGGCGTAAAGACTGTCGAGCTGATCCCATGTTCCGTATATATTTTCGAAACGGCTGCGTTCAGGAAAACTTCCTTGTGCACGTTCGTACTGATAGAGGACATATTCATACGGATCCAGAATATCGAGTTTTTTGACCAGCTCTTTTTTTCCGTAATAGGTATTATAGGTGACTCTCAATTTTCCTTTTTCACCTCCTTTAGTAGTGACTATGATAACACCATTTGCACCCCGTGCACCGTAAATAGCTGTTGCTGAGGCATCTTTCAGCACATCAATCGATTCAATATCGGACGGGGCAATTTCACTTATTCCGTCAACCGGAAATCCATCTACAATATAGAGGGGTGAATTATCCTGGGTTATGGAACCTCCACCTCGTACCCTTATCCTGACTTCCGCATCGGGTGAGCCTTCGGATGTTGTAATCTGAACACCTGATAACCTTCCGGTCAGTGCCTGTGTGGTTGAAGTAAGTGGCATATCTTTGAGCTGTTCGAAACTCACGGAAGAAACGGGGGCAGTCAGATCCCTCCTGCGCACTGTACCATAACCGATCACTACTACTTCATCCAAACCGGTTACGTCAGGCACTAGAATAACATTGATTTTCGATTGATCTCCTATGACGAATTCTTCAGTCAGGTAACCAATAAATGAAATAACCAATACTGCACTCCCGTCAGAGGCATCAATAGTATATTTTCCTTCCACATCCGTTACTGTTCCCTGATTTGTACCTTTTATCAGAATGGTGGCACCAATTAATGGCTGATTTTGTTCGTCAAAGACCTTTCCTGTTATCTTTTTCTGGGCAAATAATGCAATAGAACCAGATAGAAGCAGGAGAAAAGTCAATAGTATTCGTTTTTTCATCTTGAAGGTCTCAAAGGTTAGTGTTGAGTTAAATCATCTAGCTAATTGTAAAATGAAATCGTTTTATAATACAATTTAAAAAGATTCTAGTAATGGACACATGATTTCTGCGATGTGTTGAAAATCTTCCCAACCTCTTAAACGGTTGGGAAGATTTTATTTTTCTATCATGTTCAATAACTCGTGAGAACAGTATTCAATTATTCAATGATCAGCTTATGAACCGTTGAAGCATTGCTGCTATTCACTTTTATCATATAGATTCCCTGACTGAATTCACTTACATCCAGTTTTACTACGGATTTCTGAACAGCAAATTCCTGTACCAGATTTCCGGTGAATGCATAAACATGGATACTTGAAACATCACTGCTCAGCTCTAGTGTTACTACATTATTTGCCGGATTTGGATACATTCTGAGTAAACCACCAACAATTGTTGTAATTGCATCAGGTGCCAAAGTGATATCGACATTATAATCGAGTGAATTACTTGCTGCGGCTGTAACTGTGATAGTAGCCAGAGTTGGTAATCCGGTTATCTCGCCATCGCCTGATACCGAAGCACCAGCATCGTTAGTTGTAGCTGTTAGAGTTACACTCTCGGTACTGAAAGGAACTTCGAGGCTATAATTGGTTGTTCCCGGATCAAAATCAGGAACAAGTATTCCTACACTGGCAGTTAATCCGGACAATGTAGCATCTTCACTGGGAAGTAAAGTTACCTCGATTGAATAATCAATAACATATCCGGCTTCTGCAGTGACAGATATTACTGCTGTTCCCGGAAGATTTGTGTATTCACCGTCGCCGCTAACCTGTGCTAGCGGATAATTCGGTGTAGCTGTGAATGTAACACTTGTTGAACCTGTGGGTAAATTAAGACTGTAATTTATACTATCAGGATGGAAATCGGGAACCAAGGTACCAATATCAGCTGCAAGCCCGGAAAGGGTAGCATCAGTCGATTTTGGATCAGAAGGAGGAAGACCCACATCTCCGGGAGCATAAATACCGGAAGTTGTCCATGAAATCCAATCCACTAAGCCACCTAATGTTGAACTTCCATTCCCATCTCCAAATCGAAAATAATCATTATCATCATTTGTAGTTGTAGTAACTGCAGCCACAGGTACAGGATTTTCATCAAAATAAAATACAACTGTATCTCCTGCCTTGGTAATCCTGTATATATGCCATTGTTGAGGATCATCTGGCAAGTCGCCTTTCTGATCTGATTCCTTCAGTTCGTATGTTGTATCATTTTTAACGTACAATCGTTCTCTGAACCCTGCCTGACGGAAATCGAATTCCATAGTACGGTCGAGTGTGTCGGAAGCGCCCTTCACACGAGCAACAAAAGTTATAGAGTCGCTTGGACCAGGTAGTGTATTTTTCCACATAAATTTTCCCGGATCTTCTTCCGGAGATATTAATTCAAGAAGATTATTCCCTGCACTATCCGGATCTGCAATAATGGTATTTGTATACTGATCACCACCCACATTACTTTCAGTCATACGAAACTGGCTAACATCGGGAAGTACATCAGCATCATATACAAACCACTCAACCATCTCATCATCTCCGAGTCCGGTAAGATAGGAAGGAAGTGGCATTTCTGTTGGTGTATATCCTCCTGTAGTATCCAGGACGATCCAATCGACAAAGCCTCCAATAGCTTCATCAGAACCATCTCCAAATCGGAACGATTGTGCTGTGGAAGATGCAGTAGTTGGAGCGCCCATTAAATGTTCAGTACTTTCATCAATAAAAACAGCTGTACTATCACCCAACACCTGTATGCGATAGATATGCCAGTCATTGATATCAAAATCAACATAAACCGAAAGGCTTGATTTTTCCAGTTTAATTCTTCCTTCGTAATAGATGCGTAATTCATTTCGTGTACCTGCATTTCCATTATCCCAACGAATATCCATGACACGATCGAATGAAGTCAAGTCACCACAACCTTTTAAACGGGCAACTATAGTAAATGCAGTATCAAGATAAGTGTCATTAAAATTGTGTCTGAAAGTTGTTTTTCCATCAGGATGAAAATACTGAAACACCTTATTATCCGGAATCTCATGATCCACGAGAATTTCCTGAATCATTCCAGCTCCCGGCGAGTTATCACTTACATTAGTAAAATCAATAGTATCTCCTCCTCCTCCTGTAGCAGAAGGTAATACGGAGGCATCATAGACCATCCAGCTTTGAGCATTAACAAGAAAAGCTATGCCGGCAATTAAAGACAAACAGAGTAAGAATTTTTTCATAGCAGAAATTTTTAGGTTAGTATTTAGTAATTATTAGCGTTTTAATTCAATAGCTGCAAGAACAAATGCACCGATTCCTTTTGGATCATTGTCGATTTGTTCCTCAGTAATATAATATTCATAGTTGCCGTCGCGATAGGGAGTTCCTCCCAATCCGCAACTTCCGCAAATATTTGTTATGGTATGATTTCCTTCCGGTCCCTCAACTATGAATTCATTGAGCAGATTATCGAATGTATTATTTGCTATTTTTAGATAGGATTGAGGCAGGTAGCCTTGATTTGCTCCCCTGGCAAAAGCATAGATAAACATAGCGGTACATGAAGCTTCCGGATAATTCCCTTTTTCACCAGCCTTATTAAGGACCTGAAACCACACTCCGGTTTCCGGATCGCGTACTTTTTCCAACGCATCTGAAACATCATTCAGTATACCTACAATCTCATCATGTTGTGGATGATTTTCAGGAAGAAAATCCAGTACATCGACCAGGGCCATAATATACCAACCCATAGCTCTGCCCCAGAATTCTTTTGAGCGACCTGTTTCAGGATTACACCAGTTTTCGGTTTTACTTTCATCCCATGCATGATATAGCAGGCCAGTGGCACTATCAAGGGTATTATCATATAATTGGATTAATTGAGATGTGGCCAAATCGAACCATTCAGGGCGATTGAATTCTTTTGCATATTGCGTCACAAAAGGAAGTGCCATATAGGCGCCATCCAGCCACATTTGCCAGGGATATATCTTTTTATGCCAGAATCCGCCAGAGAGTGTTTTAGGCTGGGATTCAATTTGCCTGACAAACAATTTTATTGCTGTAAGGTATTTCTGATCACCTGTACGTTTATAAAGAGTAATTAAATTTTTAGCAAAGTTGATATGGTCAAGATTGTATTCAGAGGGATTATAATTTTTGATTCTACCTGCCGAATCAACAAAAAAGTCGACATAATTCTGCAAATACAATGAATATTTTTCGTCAACTGATCCAAGCTTATCTATTGCCATACCGAGCATGGAAACATCATATTGTAGTTTTTCTTTCCCTGGTTTCCTGTTATAGTAAACCAGTTGGTTATTATTTTTAATAATCTTGTCAGCCATTCGGATAGCCCAACTCTCCTTGTTGATATTCTCAACCTGGTTGATTGATTGACAAGCAGTACCAATCAGTATATAAACAATTACATTCCTAAATATGGTTCTCATTTATTCCTGATAGAGTTATCATTAGAACAATATTACCTGAAATGTGCCGGTTTGGCGGTTGACAAATTGTCGAAATACAGGTGATAAATTGTTAAAGTGAAATCAGTCACTTGATTTAAAGCCTTACTTTCAGGGTTAGTGTGAGCAACTCTACGAATGAAAAATGACCCGCATTTGAATAGATTGTGTATTTACTCTGGTTGGATTAACTTAAAGTTATTTAAATGGTATTGATAAAGTAAGGATTATGTAATATATTCCAAATTTCAATTTTTTAGCAATCATCTGTTGCCAGGTCCTAATTTTAATACTGGAAT
>CAZMVE010000027.1:0-3128 GCA_964569585.1 uncultured Bacteroidales bacterium
AGCGCTAACCGCATTTATAACTAACAAGAAAGGCGACTGTTTATCAGTCGCCTTTCAAATTTTACTAACGCAATTGTCTAACCCATAATCACTTTTACCTGATTATGCTTGTTAAGTATACCCACAGGGATGCGATTTCCCTGAACAGTCACCCCATTTATTTCCATCAATTTTACATAATACTGCATTTCTTCAAGATGTAATATTTTTTTCTGGTATACTTGACAACGAGCTGACTCATACTCAGAATAATTTAACTATTATGGATACATGTTATTTTCTGGTTCGGTATTTATTTTTTAAATTGCTTAAACAGCAAAATAGTATAATTATACATCAAAGGCTAAAAATGTTTCGGATCCTTATCATACTAACTTGTGCAATAACAGGGGCATCAAATTTCATCCAAGCACAGAACATAGCAGCCGAAAGGAACACCGATGGGGGTATTGAACTTTTCTATATCAATAGCAGTAATGAGCTTTGTTGCCGATACCAGGTTGAGTCGGGTGGAAACTGGTCGGGCGAGGAAGTTTTTACTATCTCAGTCGAGAAGGTTTTCCTTGACAAAGGCCCCGATGGTTCGTTAGAACTTTTTTATATCGATAGTAATAATGATTTATACCATTCCAAAAAATTTCCTTCAGATGATGACTGGCCGGCAGCAATTTTATTCAGAGAAAATGTTATTTCTGTAACATTACTCTCGAACAATGAGGACTATCTTCGGCTTTTTTATGTACTGGAAGATCATGCTGTTAAGTACAGGGAACAGATTTCGTTTGGAGGTTTATGGTCGGATGAGGAGGATTTTATTTCCTATGCTGAAGTACTGGCGGCAGCATATAACGCCGACGGCCGGCTTGAAGTATTCTATACTATCGCATCGGATGTATTTATGCATAAATGGCAACTTACGCCCGACGGAGACTGGACCGATGCTGCTGTATTTTCCGATCCTGCAAAAGCTATTACTGTGGCTACCAATGCCGATGGCCGGCTTGAGGTTTTTTTTATCGATGTGTATGATCACCTGCATACTAAATGGCAAACGGCTCCCAGCAGCGGATGGGCCGATGATGCCGTGTTTGCCAATGAGGCTCACCTGGTGCGTGTCGGATACAATAACGATGGCCGTATCGAGGTCGTATTTATCAGCCACAATAACATACTATTTCACAATTGGCAAACGGCTCCAAGTAGCGAGTGGGGCACTGCCGAACAATTCGGATGGTATGCTTCGGATGTTTCTATTACCAATAACCAGGATCAGCGGCTCGAAGTATTTTACCTGGGAACCGATGGCTTGCTGTATCACCGGTATCAGCTTGAACCCGGCAGGTTCTGGTCGAGTGAATATCCCTTGCTTCCGGAAGCGGATCCTCCCTTTTCGTTTGAAGAATACAGTACTCAACCCTCTTTTTCCAATGATCCGGACTGGCATATAAACGACCATTGTTTTATCCGGTCCGATCAGGGTACGTGGCATATGTACGGGATCATGTACCCCGATCCGGGTTCCGGCGATATGAGCTACGTGAACTACTTCGGACATGCTTCCGCAGAAAGCCTTCTGCAGGTGCCCTGGACAGAGGAAGCCCCTCCTTTTTACGAATCGCTTACAACTGGTGAAGTGCTGTGGGCTCCACACATTGTCTTTCATGAAGGAATTTATTATATGTTTTACTGCGGAGGCGGCGAAGTGAATAGTTATAAAATATGTTTGAGGACATCAGAGGACTTGGTGAGCTGGTCGGATAAACAAATTTTGTTTCAGGATGGATACCAGGCCCGCGATCCCATGATATTGTATGTTGAAGAGATTCAAAAATGGGTCATGTATTATTGTGCTACGGAAACTTCTACTGGAGGAAATTATGTAGTACTCTGTAAAACGAGCGAGGATTTGTATAGCTGGAGTGGCAGGCAGGTTGTATACCGCGATCTGCACACAGGTACGGATTACGGACCTACCGAATCACCCTTTGTTGTAAAGAGAGGTGGTTTTTATTACTTATTTATAGGCCCGCGACCCTATGATCATCCTACAGCTACTGTCGAAAACTGGGAACATCCCGGCTATGTCGGAACAGATGTTTTTAGGTCGGCGAGCTGGAATCAATGGACAAATGCTGATTTTGTCGGTTGGGTCGATGCCCATGCACCTGAAATTATCCTGGATAACGACGGGCTGTCGTATATCAGTCATTGTGGTGTCCTTCAAGGTGGACTCTATATTCGACGCATGAACTGGCTTGATGGAATTAACTCTGATAATGTGTATACTGATAAGCCGGGATCATTTTATCTGCTTAAAGAAATTGTTCCCAATCCATTTATCGACTATGCTGTCATTCATTATTCGCTGGATGGGGAATATATGATCACCATTGATATTATAGACCTGATGGGAAAACAGGTTAAAAGCCTGATAAATAAAATTCAGATGCCAGGCGGTTATTCTTTAAATTGGGATGGAACCAATTCACATGGAATAAGAGTTCCGCAAGGTGTTTATTTGTGCTGCCTGAGCACCGGTGATCGCAGTGAAATGATGAAGCTGATCCTGTTGGATCAGTAGTAACAAATCTGGCTGTTATCTGGCTATTGTCTTTCCAATATTAACATTGAGATAATCAGCCCATGATCACTTTTACCTGGTTATGCTGACTAAGCATAGCTATGGGTATTCGATTTCCCTGAACAGTCACCCCATTTATTTCCAACAATTTCACTCCTTTCTGTTTTCCGTCAGGATTTTCAACCTGTATGCTTATTTTTTTCCCGCGAAATACCCGCTCAGCTGTAAAGCCTTTCCATGAAGCAGGTATGCAGGGATCAATGATCAGTGCATCGTAATCGGGTTGGATTCCCAGTATGTATTGCGCTGCGGCATAGTATGCCCAGGTGGTGGTTCCGCTCAACCAGGGATTGCGGGACGAACCGAATCGCATATTGTACCGGCTGTTGGTAGTCTGCGCGTACACATAGGGCTCTGTTTCCCGGACCTCCGCTCTTGTATTATAGGCCGAAGGGAGGTAAGCCCGATAATATTCATACGCCTTATCCCCATGGCCTAAAAGAGCTTGTGCCATAACAATCCATCCCTGTGTGTGACAGAAAATAGC
>CAZMVE010000027.1:3228-29160 GCA_964569585.1 uncultured Bacteroidales bacterium
TCCGGCTTCTTCAGGAATATTATGCAATATCCCGATCATATCCTGTACCGTATCGCGATAGCCCAGACCGTCTCTCTCCCCGCTGTATATCAGGCTGGCCGCCCTCGACCAGGCATAGGTGATCAGGTTGTTGAACGGATTCCACATATTGATCATGCTGTTGAAATCGGGATCGGGAGTTTGAGCTGTCAATCCTTCGATCCTCGTATGCCAGTATGATTTCACTTTTTCGAAGGCCTGTTTAACAACGTCCGGCTCAGCGAATTCGGCTAGTGCTTTCTTCCCTTCTTTCCCGGCTTCTCCGATTCCCAGGATAACATTGAATACCCTGGTTTCGCCCGGCTCAAGGTCGAGATCGATCTGCAGGCTGCCACAACCGTTATCACCCTCGGTAACACTACTGCTGCATTCCCCTTTTTCAACTGCAACCGGATTGGCATAGGTGCGGTAGGGACCCAGGAAATCTTCACGGCACGAATCGAATCCTGTTACCTCAGCTCCGGCAATACCAATAAATGTATGCCGTGCCTGGTCCTTATCTTCAAAATTATCGGGTTGCGGAGGAATATAAATATTCGAACCGTGGTCAATGATCCCGTCTACAAAGGTTGTTTTGATAATATATTGCGCATACTGCAGGTTATTCATATCGTCGAGCGCATTCCAATTGCAGGCAAATTCCACAAAGGTAAAGGCCCTGAGCGATCGTTTCTTCTTGCTTGTATTGGTAACCTTAACCTGCCAGCATTCGAAATTTTTACCAATGGGAACGAAGTAGAGTGTCTCGCTTTTTATTCCGGCATATTCCGAGCTTATTATGGTATATGCCGAACCATGCCGGCATTCCGATTTATAGGCATCGAGTGGTTTTCCGACAGGTTGCCATGAAGTCGACCAGTAATCCTCGCTTACCCGGTCGTGAAAATAGATATATCTTCCCGGCTGATCCATGGGTATGGAATTGAATCGTAATCGTAAAAATCGGCCCTGAGCCGAGGAATGGAAAAAGCTGTAGCCTCCTGCATTGTTTGTAATAATAGCGCCGTAACGTGTCGATCCCAGGTAGTTACTCCACGACCGTGGTGTATCGGGCCGGGTTATTACATATTCTTTGTGTTCGTCGTCGAAATATCCGTATTGCATAATTTGTTTAAAGAGATTTATTGTTTGATTATTAATTAAAAAAGTATCTATCCAAGAATAGCAATAACCTCGTTGTTGCCTTTAATTTCATCAATTGGTATGAAGTTACTGGTCAGTTGTTTCCCGTTTATAGAAAGACTCCTGATTCCTTTTTCTTTTCTATCGGGATTTTTGATAATGATATTAAGTATTTTATTTCTGAAGCGGCGGGATATCCTTATTTTATTCCATTCAGCAGGTATACAGGGATCGATTGTCAGACCCTCATATTCCGGCTGTATTCCCAGAATATATTGAGAGGCTGAGTAGAAAGCCCAGGTAGCAGCACCGCTTAGCCATGGAAGGCGCGAAGCACCATAGCGCGGACTGTATTTGCTATGGGTCGACTGGCAATATACGTAGGGTTCTATCTCACGTATTTCGGCTTTTGTATTATAGGCCGCAGGCATAAAGGCCCGAAAATACTTATAGGCCTGATTCCCATGTCCATACATAGTTTCAGCCATAACGGCCCATCCCTGGGTATGACAGAATATTCCTCCGTTCTCTTTTGTTCCTGCATTAAAGAGAGGTGCTTTTATCACTTCAACATCCGTTTTTGTATAGGGCGGATCGCACACCATAATGCCATAATCAGTGAATAATCTATTGCGAATTTGAGATAGAACCTTTTCAGCTTTTTCACTACTGGCATGCCCGCTAATAATCGACCAGGTTTGGGGATTGAGCCACAGACTTCCTTCTTCCGATTCTTTCGATCCGAATTTCATTCCATCCCAGCGGTAGGCTCTTAAGTACCATTCTCCATCCCAAGCATATTTTTCAATCTGTTCATCGAGTTTTTTAAAAATAGGTGTGGCCCAGTCTACCTCTACTTTTTTATTCAGCAATGTGCATATTTCAATATAGGTAATGAGTGCAAAACGAAGCTGGAAGGTAACAAATACCGATTCTCCTTTCTGGCCGAGCATCAGGCAGTCGTTCCAGTCGGCAGCAAGACCGCAGGGAAGATGATGAACTCCTGATCTTTCAAGATTAAATTCAATAGCCCTGCGCAAATGACCTAGCACAGTGTCTTTGCCCTTATCAGCATAGGGAAGGACTTTGCTATAAAATGCCAGATTACCGGTTTCCTTTACGTAGGCAGGAACTGTATTGAAAAGCCAGAGACAATCGTCGGAGCGATACTCTTCTTCAGTTGGTACTTCTTCTTTTCCCGGCTTATGCGAGAAAGGCCTTACAACAGGAATAGCCCCGCCTGTAGAAACCTGTCCGGTAAGCATGAGTTCCAGTCTTTCTACTGCTTCTTCAGGGATGGAATGCAGCACCCCGAGAATATCCTGTACCGTATCGCGATAGCCCAAGCCGTTACGCTCACCATTATAGACCAGACTGGCCGCTCTTGACCAGGCGTAAGTTATCAGGCAATTATAGGGACTCCACATATTCAGCATGCTATTGAATTCTGAATCGGGCGTTTCGATAGTCATTCCTTCCAGCTGGTTATGCCAGTGATTTTTCAGTCTGATAAATTTTTCGGATACCTTTGCGGGATTACTATATTCTGTAACGGCTTTCTTTCCATGATTTTCTGCGGTACCGAATCCCATAACCACCGTAAGCTCTTTTTCTTCGCCGGGCTCCAGTGCAATATCTGTCTGCAGGGTACAACAGCCGTTATCGCTGGTGGCAATGGAATTTGAACATTCACCCTTTTCTACCACAAGAGGATTGTGATAGGAGCGGTACGGCCCTATGAATTTTTTCCGGTCGGTATCGTAACCGGAAACTTTAGCGCCGGCAATACCCAGGAAGCTGTGCCGGCCTTGACCTCCTTCTTCCGGATCTTCCGGATCGAAGGGTTGATTGACATTGGTACCATGATCGATAATACTATCGATTACCTTCATGGCCATAATATATTGTGTATACTGAAGGTTGACAATATCCATCAGGAGGTTCCAGTGTCCTGTATTTTCGGTGTAAGTGAACATGCGCAGGTTCCGCTTCTTATTGCCGGTATTCTTTATTTTCAGATTCCAGCATTCGAATGTTTCTCCAAGCGGAACAAAGAAACAAGTCTCTGTAAGAATATCATTATATTCTGAAGTTATAATGGTATAGGCAGTTCCATGGCGGCAGACGGTTTTATACTTATCCAGAGGTTTACCAACAGGCTGCCACGAAGCTGACCAGTAATCTTTGGTATCTTTATCGTGAAAATACATATAACGTCCGGGCTGATCCATGGGGATTGTATTGGGTCTCAGACGCATAAACCGGCCATCGGCGGCAGAGTTATAGAAACTATACCCACCTGCGTTGTTTGTTATAATAGCACCGTATACTGTCGATCCCAGGTAATTGCTCCACGATTCGGGAGTATCAGGCTGTTCAATCACATATTCTCTGTTTTTGTCGTCGAAATATCCGTATTGCATGTTTTTGTGTTTATAGAATTTAGAAGCTAGTAGCCAGAAGTTTTTCTGAATTCTGACTTCTAACTACTTTCTTCTCTTTTTAAAAAAACGGGCAACCAGATAAAATGCTGAGATGCCCGTTATGTTATATAAAGTTAATGTATTATGCCAATTCCGTGTTAGCCTTTTTTCTTCTCTCAATGAGTTCTGTTTCAATTTCCTGAACTCGTTTATCATTTAATGGATATATGAGTGAGAGAATTATGGATAAGATACCCATTCCGGCAGGAATAAGAGAGAATAGGAGGAGTAATCCCCGTATGCTTTCCGCCGACTGAGTTTCGTTGGGTTGAAATCCTAATTGTGCCATAAGGGTAAGAGCAAGAAAAGCACCAAATGCCCAACCAAATTTCTGCGACATGGTAGATGCAGAGAAAATTAAACCTGTAGCACGCCTGCCCTGCTTCCATTCGCCGTAGTCGGCCGTATCGGCGTACATGGCCCAAATGAGAACACTAAGCGGACCTCCGGTCATTGAACCGGTAATCTGGAAGAAAAAGATCAGACCCAGTTGTTCCGCAGTTAAAAAGTATAGAATTCCAGTACTGAAAATGGCGATGATAAATATTATTATAAAAGCCTTTTTCTTGCCCACTATTTTTGCGAACCAGGCAACCAGCAATACTCCAAGGAAGGAGGAGATTTGGCCGATTGTATTATAGGCTGATGCTAATGCCTCAAAATTGTATATTCTTGTACCAAGGAAAGGAAGTTTTAATTCCTGGAGACCAATTACATATTTAAAATAATGTACTGTGACACTACTTCTGATGGCGACAAAAAGAATAAATGTTATAGTAGTAGCCAGAAGAATCAGCCAGGGTTTGTTTGTAAATAAATCTTTCAGATCTTTCCCTACAGATGTTTTCTGCGATAATGGAGGCTGGACCCTTTCACGGGTTGATTTAAAAGCTATCAGGAAAAATAAAATAGCTGCAATACCAAATATCATAAACGATCGTTGCCATCCTTTTGCAGCGTTAATTACTTTAATTCTATAGGTAAGCGGTGCCGCTTCCGCGTCAATAAACAAATCTGAAATATCCAACTGGTAGGAATTAAAGCCCACAGTTTCGGTAATGTAATCTACTGTGTTGTCGACATAAGGAGGATTACTTCCGTCCGACATGATCAGATATTTTATATCGTGGATCAGTTCTCCGCCATTCCCGTCAGAGGCAGTAATAGTGAGTTTGGCTACACCCGGTCTGGCTTCAATGAAACTCAATGTATCTCCATTCACGACGGGAGTTATTGTTTTTGAATTATTGCTTTCCACAGAAAATGTCAAAGCATCACCGTCGGGATCAGTTATTAGTTCAGACAGATCAAGGGTTTCAGTGCCAAAACCTTTATTTAATTTAAGGAATGAAGTTGAATCTTTAACAACCGGGTTAAAATTACCCTGCTTTATTACATGAACATAAAAACTTTGTGATTTATCTCCCCATCGTCTGTCCTTGGCAGTGATTTCGATTTTCGCACTCCCAATGTTTTTTTCATTTACTACTATAGTTTTACCCTTCAACTCAACTTCAACAATATCTTTATTCTTACTGTTAGCGGTATATTCAAATTCCTCATTCATATTCCCCTTAAAAATCCCGGAAATATCGACTTCATACCTGGTAAATCCCGATTCGAGTTTTAAATCATTTATCGGAGAAACAACAGTTGGAATATTATTTTCAGACGGATTTACTTTGAAACCAAATTCTGTTTTTCCGGTGTTACCCTCTGCATCATCGGCGAACAAAATAATTTTTGCATTACCCTGGTTAACCTCATTAATTGTAAGAATTTGGTTATCAAGTTTAGCACTTATAATTGATTCATCGCCACTACCCAGACTTTTAGCCATTGGGAGTAAGGTGGCTGATATGATAATACCTGCAGAAAATGCAAACAGGAATTTCACTGATGAAACTGAAGTTCGTTCATTTGAATCTGCGGAGATAACACCTAATAAAGAAGTATAGGGAATATTTATGGCTGTGTACAAAACCATGATCAGTATGAAGGTGGCATATGCCCATATAATCTTACCTGTCATACCCATATCAGGAGTTGTAAATACCAGTACACCGGCAATTGCAAAAGGTACACAGATCCAAAGCAAATAAGGCCTGAATTTTCCCCATTTAGTATTCGTTCGATCGGCAATGATACCCATCAAGGGATCATTCACAGCATCAAATACCCGGCTTACTAAAAACATAGTAGCTGCTACAGCTGTAGGAAGAAGAAAGACATCGGTATAAAAATAGGTGAAATATAGCATGAAGGTTTGCCAGTATAACACTGAGGCGAGATCTCCAAATCCATACCCCAATTTTTCTTTTAGAGATAATTTTTGCGCAGAAGTATCCATTGAATAGTATTAATGTTAATAGACTAAAAATTAGGGGTTGAAGATAAGTAAAATGTTAATAATACAATACTCACGATGTAACATTTTGCCTTATCAAGTGTTACATCATCTGCAATAAATAATTTATACTATATTTGGGGCTTAAAATTTTTTAACTACTGCAGAGGATTAAGCAGGAGCAAAATGTAATATTTCAATGATATTCTAATGGATTCTAAAATAGTATTTGGTATCAATATGAGTCATGATACTGCCTGTGCAGCAGTAATTGACGGGGAGATAAAGGTAGCAATAGAAGAAGAAAGACTGAATGGAGTGAAACATTGCGATGGAAGATCGCCCTACGGAAGAATAATTCCCTACTTATCCATACGTTATTGTTGTGATTATTTGGGTATATCGCCCAATGATGTCGACTTATGGATTGTTAATGCTGTATATGAGACTGCTATCGATGCTCTTCAAATGCAATTAATAGGTATTCCCTCTGATAAAGTGATCAACGTGGAACGTCCGGGACATCATCTGACACATGCCTATTCAGCATTTTATCCAAGTCCGTTCGAAGAAGCAGCTATTCTATCGCTCGATGTTAATGGCGGACTACATAATAAAGGTTCACAAAAGGAAAACTATTCCATTTATCATGGTAAGGGAACCAGCGTGGAATCCGTATTTCTTGATTTTTTAAATTTCGGGGAACTAAGTGTCCCGGAATTATATACACTTTACAGCACTATTCTCCAGCTTACTCCCGATCCGAAAGGCGACTATGGAAAAGACGATCCTCAACGCAGTGGAGGAAAACTTATGGGTTATGCGGCCCATTATTTTAATGAAGATATGCGGCGAAAAAGCACAAAGGGATGGAGCAGAATTATAGGTTCGTCGGCCGATAAGTATAAAGTTGAAGTTCCCGATATTGTTGAAGAGAAGGATCATCATTATGTGATTAAAATGGAAAAAATGATCAGGTACCTGCGAAGTAAAGGTAAAGTGTTTGATGCGGATCCTACATTGAATCCTGATAAATTATTTGGGTGGGATATGAAGAATTATGTGATCTGGAATTATCGTAAAAATTCGTTGGAGGATTATGAGAATGCCGTTTTTGCCTACGAGGCACAACTTACCCTCGAAGGGTATATTTTAAAGATGGCCAGGCTTGCACATGAACTCACAGGTAGTAAAAACCTTTGTGTAGCCGGAGGCACTATGCTGAATGTTACGGCATGCAACAGAATATTGAAAGAAACTCCTTTTGAAAAACTTTTTGTTCAACCGGCTGCCAACGATGGAGGCAACGCTCTCGGAGCTGCACTTTGGGGATATTATAAAATACTTAAAGGCGACAAGCGTGTCTATACTAAGAAAGTGTACAATACCTGTCTGGGGAAAGCCTATATTATTCCGATAGTTGAAGATGCTATATTCAATAAATCGTGGGGTTTACCATTTGTTCCCACCAGGCTTGATAATGAGGAGGACCAGATCAACAGGCTCGTAGATTTCCTGAAAGACGATAAAGTAGTATGTTTGTTCAAGGGCCGATCGGAATTTGGTCCCAGGGCATTGGGAAACCGAAGTTTCCTTGCATCGCCACGAAAATTGGAGATGCTTGATTACATGAATGAGATAAAAGGAAGGGAATGGTACAGACCTGTAGCACCTATTGTATTAAAGGATGTACTTCATGAATATTTCGATGCACCATTTGATGAGGCCCCCTATATGACAATCAATGCACATTGCAAGGAACATACCGCCAAACTAATGCCTGCCATTTGTCATATCGATAATTCGGCCAGGGTGCAAACTGTTTCAGAAGAATACTATCCTTTTCTTACAAAATTACTTCGGAGGTTTGGGGAAGTTACCGGACAACCCCCTATTCTGATCAATACATCGTTTAATATTGGAGGACCTATCGTCGAAATTCCCGAACAGGCAATAAATACGTTCCTGAGAGCCAATTATATGGTTAAGGCACTTCTTATTGAGAATTATCTGCTGGAGCTTCCCGATATTGATGTGGAAATGGATAGGTAGATCAAATCATTCTTCAAAAATCCCCAGTCCCTGTCGTAGAATTTCCGGTGGTTCAACGGTACAGTTAATAACGGTTGAAGGAATGTTATTTCCATATCCTCCGTCAATTACAATATCGACCAGGTTACCGAAATTTTCATAGATAAGTTCAGGGTCGGTAGTATAATCAATTACTTTGTCATAATCGTGAATGGAGGTAGTCAGTAATGGATTTCCCAGTTTTTTAACTATTTCTAAGGGTATATTATGATCCGGAATTCTTATCCCAACTGTCTTCTTTTTATTTTTAAAGATTTTCGGAATATTACTACTTGCTTCCAGGATAAACGTAAAGGGACCTGGCAAATGGCGCTTTATAATCTTAAAAACAGGATTACTTATTTGTCTTGTATAGTACGATAGATGGCTGAGATCATGACATATGAATGAAAAATTGGCTTTCTCGGGTCTTAATCCCTTGATCCAGGCTATTTTTTCTACAGCCCTGGCATTATAAATATCGCATCCAAGGCCGTACACAGTATCGGTTGGGTAAATTATTACACCTCCTTTTTTTAAGGCTTCCACAACCTTATCTATCTGATGAGGGCTGGGATTCTTCGGATGAATACGCATTAGCATATACCTGGATCTTTAATAAAATTCATACTCGTATTTGGAGAGTAACTCGTAATTGGTACCGGGGTAATATGTATGTTCAGTAAGGCATATACCTCTGATGTTGTAGGTATATGTTTTTACATTGAATTTTTCATCCGGATTGCGTCTCCACTTATATTCAAGGAGATTTTCAAAAAGATCATAAGAATATATTTTTTTTGCATATTCCCTTTTTGCGAGTGTCTGCTCATACAGGCTCAGTAAATTTCCTTTTGAATCATAGGTGTAAGTATTCCTGTAATAAAAATTTCCTTTTTGGGTTTTCGTTTCCTCGAGAATTTGTGAAGAAGAATTATACTTATATTCTTTTTTTTCTATTTCCTTACCGTTCACACTATATGTTGTTTCTTCAATAATGTTACCCTTGCTGTCATAAACCATCCTGATTTTTGATATAAGTGTGTTGCCCCCCATATAGGTCTCGACAATGGTAGTACTACCGGTGTTTTTATAAATTAATTTTTGCCGGAGATTACTATTGATGGTATATGTAGCTGTCTCCAGCTGATTGGAACTGTTATAATTAAAATCGTTCCGGAAATTTTCAGAGCCGTTAAATCCGGTTTCAAATAAAAGATTGTTTTTTGCATCATACCCCGATGACTTTGTGTATTTGCTACCTGTACCCTCTCTTTTGTAAAGGGTCCTGTTATTATTCAGGTCGTATTCATATATTTCGCTGCCAGTAACCTGACCTTTTGCATTGATAAAATCTTTTCGCAGGATTTCTCCCGATCGTGAATACAAGGTTTTTGAGGTTATAATTCCTGTTTTTGTGGGTTCGCCGGCCTGGTAACTGAAATCGATATGAGTTTTACTTTTAATTTGATTCTGAAATGCTATGAGTTTTTCCCGTTCTTCGAGGGTTTGAGAAAATACATGTGATGATATAAATAGAAAAATAAAAGGGATTAAAAAATTACTCTTCATCAGGCTGAACACATTAGGTTTATAACCATAGTTAAATTGCACTTAAAATTAGTTATCTTTTTTAAATGTAATCAATTGAGGGAAGAATTTGTCCAGTGTTCAGAATCATTTCGCGGAGATCTTTCCTCTTCGGTTCGCTTTTCAACCAGATTCCAATATTCATCATCGGGTTGCATGATGGAATCGTTATCATCGTCGGATTCATGTTTCCACCGGCCAATATTTGGAACAGGTCCGAATTGTCTATAGTAAAAAGCCAGTAAAATTCCAGCAGCCACTCCTGTTAGGTGACCCTCCCATGAAATAGTTTCGATTCTGGGAAAAATACCCCAAACCATGCTTCCATAAAGGAATGCAACGAGCAATGAGATTGCCAGTAAATGGGAATTCTTACGGATAAGACCACTTACAAAAAGAAAGGCTCCCAGACCATATATTACTCCGCTGGCGCCAATGTGATAGGCATCGCGGGCAAAGAACCATAACCAGAATCCATGGATGAAATAGACAAGGAAGAAGACTTTATAGGAGATTTCACGATAGAAATAGAAAAGAGTTACTATGAGCACTAGAAGCGGAGCGCTGTTATTTAATAAATGTTCCCAACTACCGTGGATAAGAGGAGCAAAAAATATTCCAGACATACCCTTGAGTTCAAGAGGAAAAACCCCAAATCGTGCCAGGTTTATATCAAAAAGGGTTTCAAAGGATTTGACCAGAAACAGTATAATGACAAAAAAAAATCCAAACCACAGGGAGTGTAGAAATTTTTGTTTCTCAAACTTTTGTTCGTCCAAAATAAAATGATTTACACAAAGTTACCTTTATTTCTGTTTACTCAAATTTCATTCCTGAACTTATAATTCGACATAATGGCAGAAAAAAACCCCGTTTTTACTTTAACGGGATTTAAATTAAAAGGTATATTTTATTTCCTTAGGTGTTGGGGCGAAGTTTTCGTACCTGCAATCCTGTAGTCCATATCTCTGATTCACGTAATTCTTTGAGCTCTTTTCCGAGTTGTTCTTTATAGTTGGGAGTTCCGGTTGATTCCAGGACGCGTTTGCATTCCTCTCCGGATTTGACTTTGTTGTACAAATCTTTGAATACAGGCAAAGTTGCCTCTTTAAACTTTGGTCTCCAGTCGAGTGCACCACGCTGAGCAGTAGCACTGCAATTTGCGTACATCCAATCCATTCCGTTCTCATCGACCAGACGAATAAGACTTTGTGTTAGTTCTTCAACGGTTTCATTAAAGGCTTCACTTGGGCTATGGCCATTTTCGCGAAGAACCTGGTATTGAGCATCCATTATACCTGCCAGGGCACCCATTAGTACACCTCGTTCACCTGTAAGGTCGGAATATACTTCATTTTTAAAGCTTGTTGGGAATAAGTAACCCGAACCGATTGCAATGCCTAATGCCATTGTACGTTCTTCAGCACGACCTGTATAATCCTGGAAAACAGCATAGCTGGAATTGATACCTGTGCCTGCCAGGAAGTTACGTCGAACGCTTGTTCCTGATCCTTTCGGAGCGCAAAGTATGACATCAACATTTGCCGGGGGGATAACACCGGTTTGCTCTTTATAGGTTATTGAAAAGCCATGTGAAAAATAAAGAGCATCACCCTCGTTCAGACATTTCTTTAAAGCAGGCCAAACAGCGCGCTGTGCAGCATCGGAAATCAGATACTGGATAATGGTTCCTTTTTTGGCAGCTTCTTCAATAGGGAAAAGGGTCTTATTGGGAACCCAGCCATCAGCAACTGCACGGTCCCAGTCGGCTTTAAAATCAGGTGACTGCCCGATAATCACACTTATCCCGTTATCTTTCATGTTAAGGGCCTGAGCTGGCCCCTGAACACCATAACCTATCACTGCAATAGTTTCATTTTTAAGAACTTGTTGTGCTTTCGATAGAGGAAATTCTTTCCGTGTGATAACGGTTTCTTCAACTCCTCCAAAATTAATTTTTGCCATGATTCTATAATTTATTTATGTGGATTTCTATGAATTTTTCATTGCCTTTTCGTTGGCTTCAACCTCGTCAAGATATTTTGTTAGCAGTTCTTCGTTGAGCTTTGTCACTGCTACACGTCCCGAACGGGTGAATTGTTTTACACCGTACTGTGACAATCTCTCAAATAATTCCTGTGTTTCCGCTTTATGGCCCGTTTTTTCAATTACGGTATATTCAGGCATTACCTCCAGAATACGAGCATTATACTTACGAATGGTTTGTTCAAGTGTATTGCTTTTCAAAAGTTCTTCGGTAGGTACCTTATAAAGAGCTATTTCCTGGTGCACAATATCTTTGTCCAAGTGATAAAATGCTTTTAATACTTCAACCTGTTTCTCGATTTGAGTAACTACTTTCTTAACTTTTGCCTCGGTTTCATTAACTACAATGGTGAATTTATGAATTCCATCGATAGCCGATTGCGAAACGGTAAGGGATTCAATATTCACCTGACGCCTGGTAAATACAATAGTAATACGGTTAAGCAAACCGATGTGGTTTTCTGAAAATGCCGTAATGGTATATGATTCATTCATTTTTTTCGATTTAAGTTTTTACTTCTGAGGTTCCAGTATTACATCGGAAACGGATGCTCCGGTAGGTACCATAGGAAAAACATTATCCTCTTTTTCGATAGATACATCAAGCAGGAAGGCTTCTTTGCTATTCAGCATTTCATCGAGAGCGGCATCGAGTTCAGGACGCTCCAATACTGTTTTCCCTTTAATACCAAATCCTTCGGCAACTTTAATGAAGTTAGGATTCTTAAGATAGGTCTCGGAATAGCGTTTGTCGAAAAATAATTGTTGCCACTGACGGACCATCCCCAGGTAGTTATTATTCATCAATACAATTTTTACTGCAGCACTGGTTTGATTAATGGTACCTAATTCCTGAATAGTCATCTGAATTCCGCCATCGCCTACAAAAAGGATGACCTCCCTGTCAGGCGCACCGATCTTTGCCCCATGAGCTGCCGGTAAACCAAATCCCATTGTACCAAGTCCGCCACTTGTCACAAAGCTGCGGGTTTTATTCATCCTGGCATAGCGCGAAGCAAACATCTGATGTTGTCCAACATCGGTGATAATAATGGCTTCTCCTTTTGTCTTTTCGTTAATCCGATTGATCACCTCACTCATTGTTATACCATCTTTCTTCGGGTAAAAGTCGTTTTTTATGACTTTTTCATATTCGATTTTACCCAGCTTTTTGAATTCTTCAATCCAGGCTGTATGATCCCCTCTTTTTATTTCTTCAGTAAGTATGGGCAAAGTATCCTTAACATCCCCGAGAACTGCAATATCAGTTTTTACATTTTTATCGATTTCGGATTGATCGATCTCGAGATGAATGATTTTAGCCTGTGTGGCAAATTCTGACAATTTGCCTGTTACACGGTCGTCGAAGCGCATACCAACAGCAATTAAAACATCACATTTATTGATCATTATATTTGTAGCATAGTTGCCATGCATGCCCAGCATCCCCATATTCTGAGGGTGGCCGGTCTTCAAAGCGGCTACTCCCAGTATAGTCCATGCAGCCGGAATTCCGGACTTCTCGACAAATTTTTTAAATTCCTGCTCAGCATTGCCAAGAATAACGCCCTGTCCAAAAAATATGTAGGGTCTCTTGGCTGAATTGATCAACGCTGCAGCTTCACTAATCTTAGAGGTATCGAAATATGGCTTTGGAATATAACTTCTGAGAGAGGTACATTTTTTATATTCAAAATCGAGTTCACCAAATTGAGCATCTTTTGTAATATCAATAAGTACGGGACCTGGCCGGCCTGTACGGGCAATAAAAAATGCCTGTGCAATAGCCCAGGGAATTTCCTCTGCTTTGGTTACCAGATAATTCCATTTTGTCACTGGCATAGAAATACCCAGGACATCAGTCTCCTGGAAGGCGTCAGTTCCCAGCAGGAGTGAAATTACCTGCCCGGTGATACAAACAAGGGGCGTTGAATCGATAAATGCATCGGCTATTCCGGTAATGAGATTTGTGGCTCCCGGCCCTGAAGTAGCCATACAAACACCCACTCTGCCCGATACTCGTGCAAATCCCTCTGCGGCATGAACAGCTCCCTGTTCGTGACGGGTCAGAATATGCTTTAATTTATCACTGTAATCCATCAGGGAGTCGTATATGGGCATAATTGCACCACCGGGATATCCGAAGATAAAATCAACTCCTTCTTCAATTAATGAGCGCATTACTGCATGCGATCCGGTTAATTTTTCTGCCATCTTGTAGTATGATTGAAATTAAAATTATATTTCTCGTATAGCTCCGGTATCAGCTGATGTCACTATTTTTGCATAAACCTTAAGAGCTTTTGATATATCACGTTTTCGGTGTTTTGGTGTAAAAGACTCTGCACCGCGTAGTTCTTGTTCTTTATATCGTTGTTTTAATTCATTATCGTTGAGAAGCACATTAAGTTTGCGTTCGGGAATATTTATCTCTATAATATCACCATCTTTTATCAGTGCAATATTTCCGCCCGCAGCGGCTTCAGGCGAAACATGGCCTATTGAGAGGCCGGATGTACCACCCGAAAACCGTCCGTCTGTTACCAGCGCACATGTTTTTCCTAATCCTTTCGACTTGATATAGCTAGTAGGATAGAGCATCTCCTGCATACCCGGACCTCCCTTGGGCCCTTCGTAGCGAATAATGACCACATCTCCCTCTTTTACTTTGCCATCCAGGATGCCCTCGATAGCCTCTTCCTGTGATTCGAATACAACAGCAGGTCCTTTAAATAGGAATATCGATTCATCGACACCAGCTGTTTTTACTACACTGCCTTTCCCTGCTATATTTCCGAAAAGAACACTAAGCCCGCCATCCTTGCTATAGCAATTGGCAACACTACGAATGCATCCCTTTTCACGATCGGAATCAAGATTTTTAAAAACAACACCCTGACTACCCATTTTTAAATTTTTAATACCTGCAGGAGCACTGCTGAATACTTCAATGGCTTTCTCCCCAGGATTTTTTCCTGTGATATCATATTTTTTCATGGCTTCTCCGAGGGTAAGCGAATCAACGCGTTTTACCGAATCATCGATCAATCCTCCCTTGTCAAGTTCGTTAAGAATGCCTAAAATACCACCTGCACGGTTAACATCCTCAACATGATACTGTGAGCTGGGTGAAACCTTGCATAGAACCGGGATCTTTCGCGATAGTTCGTCAATATCTTTCATTTTAAAATTTACTCCTGCTTCGTTGGCTATGGCCAGAATATGCAGCACTGTATTGGTCGATCCGCCCATGGCTATATCGAGAGCCATAGCATTCATAAAAGCTTTTCGGTTCGCTATGGAACGTGGTAATACGGAATTGTCGCCTTCGAAATAATATTTTTTTGTAAGAGCTACTATATGCTTTGCTGCTTTTTCAAAAAGCTTGAACCGGTTTTTATGAGTGGCCACTATAGTCCCGTTTCCCGGGAGTGCCAGACCAATAGCTTCGTTCAGACAGTTCATGGAGTTGGCAGTAAACATTCCAGAGCAGGAACCGCAGGTAGGGCATGCTTCCTGTTCTATGGTATGAAGGTCATCATCGGATACATTGTCATCTACTGCAAGTGCCATAGCATCAACCAGGTCGTATTTTCTGTTATGTGCTCTACCGGCTTCCATGGGACCTCCGGAAACGAAAATAGCAGGTATGTTCAACCGCATAGCGGCCATGAGCATTCCCGGTGTAATTTTATCGCAATTGCTGATGCAAAACATAGCATCTACTTTGTGCGCATTGCACATGTATTCAACGCTATCGGCAATCAGATCGCGGGAAGGCAGTGAATATAGCATACCATCATGTCCCATAGCAATTCCATCGTCGATGGCAATGGTGTTGAATTCGGCAGCATAGCAGCCTTCAGCATCGATAAGTTTTTTTACATACTGGCCTATTTCGTGCAGATGTGTATGGCCGGGGACAAATTGTGTGAAAGAGTTTACTATTGCTATAATGGGTTTGCCAAATTGTTCTTCTTTCATTCCTGTAGCCCGCCATAAACTTCTGGCACCTGCCATTCGCCGGCCTTCAGTGGTTATTGAACTTCTTAGTTTATGTTGCATATTCACCAGGTTTAATGTTGCCAAGAAAGCAATTAAAAAAGCCATCCTTTTAGTAAGAATGGCTTGTAATATCGTGCAATCATAGACGTACCACCCTTACATTAGCGTAGAGACCACGCTAATAAGAAGGACGACGACTAGGATCAAAATAGAATTCATCAACTCTTAGATTGAATGACAAATATAGATATTTATTTTTAAAAATGCTTTTTGTCATATTTTTTTAGGATTGCACTCATAACTAAAGAGTGGTCCAGATCCGATTTCAGTTTATTTCCGGAGATTTCATATATCCGTACATAAATTCGATTTTGGGCAATGCAAAACGGATCCGCATTGTTTCATCCACTTCATCCATGAAATTCGATCCGGGAATAACGAAACCGACTTTTTTCAGGCGATCGGGATAATCGAGTCCGTAAAGTCGTTTATGATCGTATTGCAGAAAATATTTAGCTCTTTCTCCGGGCGAAGTAATCGAAGAGTCTTCATAGGTATCCTTACGGCTAAAATCAAGTGGCACCAACATTATAGCGAATGCATCCGGTTTCATAACCCGCAGAATTTCTGACATGGCCCTTGTATCATCGTCGACATGCTCCAGTACATGATTGCATATTACGGCATCAAACTCGTTCTCTTTAAAGGGTAGATCCTGAACATCGCACTTGTAATCGGCCAGTGGCGATTCCAAATCGGCTGTCACATAATCGATGTTGGGTAGTTTTTTAAAACGTTCTTCAAAGCATTGTTCCGGAGCTATGTGCAGTATGCGCATGTTTTTTTCAAAGAAAGAGGTTTTCTCTTTCAGGTATAGCCAAACCAATCGATGTCGTTCAAGGGAAAGGCACTTAGGGCAAAGAACATTTTTTCTTACCTCATGATAACCATAGTTCATAAATTTGCGATAACGGCTGCCACAAACTGGACATTCCACATTATTTCCCTTGTTTATTGACTGCGATATTCTTCGGAACAGATAACTCCCCCGTATCAGGTACTTTCTGGGGATTGTATTTAATACAAATTTTATTAGTCGGTCCATGATATCGTAATCTGGGCAAATTCAGACCGCGAAAATAGGAAAAAAAAATAAGTGAGACAGGAATTAATCTGGTTTAGCTCAATTTGAACTTGTAATCTGCATAATAACAACTCAGGACACTTTATTATTTATAAATTTCATACTGACTTTCAGTTCTGTAGTAAAATTGTACTTTAAACGAAGAGTTAACTGAATTTTCAGCTTGTTGAGTAGTTATAAATACTACAGCTTCTATCTGTTCTCAGAGGGTATACTAAAGCAAATTCATTATTTTAAAATGATTTTACAAAATAATCAAGGGTACCTTTCTTTTCGAGCGTCATACTATTACCAAAACCAAAGCATAAAACCATGAAAATACTAATGTTAAGAGTAAAATGTATTCCTGTTTTTTTAATCTGTTTATCGATACGGACTATTACTTCAGGACAGGGTCCTATGGATATAGTAAATGGAAATCTGATACAGTTTAATGATAATGGAGCCTGGTGCTGGTACCAGGATGAGCGTGCAGTTATTGATACTGTGAATGGAAAGTTGATTATCGGTTCCGATGCCAGTGGTGATGGTTTTGGGGGTAGTTCCCGTAATGGTAATGTTGAAGGTTCCATATTTGACATGGAAACCAGTGATCTGCAACAAAGAAATTTCAGAAATACCGGATGCGACGATCATAATACTCCGGCATTTTTTGTGCGGCCTGATGGCCAGTATCTTGCCATGTATGCCGATCATTATGATGGGTACAGCCGCTACCGGTTGTTTAACGGAACCAACTGGTTAACCGAACAGCAATTTGACTGGAGCACTATTCCTGGTGGAACGGATTTTTCAACTACCTATTCCAATTTGTTCTACCTCCCGGCTGAAGAGAAGGCATACAATTTTGTCCGGTGCTATGCAAAAAGCCCTAATATGATGGTATCGACCGATCAGGGTGATACATGGTCGTACGGTGGGTTATTAACAGAGCCCGATGTTAGTATCGGATATGTTAACGGCTATTTTAAATATTCAAGCAATGGATACGACCGGATCGATTTTGTTGCCACAGAGCATCATCCTCGGGATTACAATACCAGTATCTACCACGGTTACATTCTGAACGGGCAGAGTTTTAATTCTGAAAGTACTTTAATGGATGTTGATGTTTCAGATAAAAATGCTCCAACACCTGCGGAATTCACTCTTGTATTTGCTGCGAATACGGTGGTTTAGGATATAACCATGACTCGTTGCTGGACTATCGATCTCCAGAATTATGGAAATGATACTATTGCTACTATCTTCAAAGCAAGAGCTAACAATTCGGAGATGGACCACAGGTATTTTTATGCCCGTTATGATGGTTCTGAATGGGCCTCAACCTATTTATGCAAAGCCGGGTGGAAATTATACAGTAGTGAACAGGATTATGTTGGACTCGGAGCACTGGATCCGAACAATCCGAACATCATTTATATTTCAACACCTTTCGATCCGCGTGATGATGCTGAACTGGGTGTCAGGGAAATTTTCAAAGGAGAAACCACTGATCGGGGTGCAACCTGGACGTGGACTCCCATTACACAGAATTCCACCCGTAACAATTATCGTCCGATAGTGCCGGCCTGGGATGGGACCAATACGGCCTTACTCTGGATGAGAGGGACCTATAATACTGCCCAAATCTTTGATATGGCCATTGTCGGAATAATAGATCGTCCCTATGAAACGTTCACACTAATGAATTATGTTGATGCAACAACAGTCAATACTGTATTCTCTGATGATTCACTTTTCACACCGACCGGTCCGGATACCGGACAGGGAGCTTCAGATGACCAGTGGCACGAGCGTACAGGATTTGGTAATGGTAGTTCGGTCTTTACATCTGCTGAAGTTGGTGGTGAAAATGCCCCGACGCTTAAAACCATTATAAAAGCTACAAGCGCCGGTTCTTTTGATGTCTGGGTAAATTTCTGGGCCGATCCTGATGCCGACTGGCGAATAGAAGCCGGGCTGGAGGAAAATAATATGCAGGTTTTCCGCCATATGGCATGTAAACAGGTTGAGGATGATGTCCATACCTTGCTACTGGAGCTATCCGGCGATAATAATACTTTCCTTTATCAGGCTTATCTTGGAAAGGTTACAGCAGAGGCTGCAGATAGTACTTTCGAGGTATTTGTCGATGATGAAGCAATACAAACCGGAACTACCTCCACCCTTATTGGCGATATAGCACGCACTTGGTATGACGGGATAAGTTATACAAGTTCACTGTTTGTCACAGTTCCTGATAAACAAGTGGAATTAGAAGATACCGCTAATAGTATGGGCTCGTTCAGAATTTATTCCAATACCGGATGGGCTGTGTCCGCGTCCGAATCATGGCTAGATTTGAGCCTGCCGGCGGGCTCAGGGAACGATACTCTAATTATCACAGCAGAGGAAAATACCCTGGGTTATACAAGGGTAGCTACAATTTCCGTATCTGCGGATAATATCGAACCTCAGTTTGTTAGGGTATATCAGAGGGCCGCGAGTCCCAGCCTGATTATTTCTGACGAAGCCTTGACAGTTGGTGCTACAGCCAATAGCACAGCTACATTCAGCATCACTTCGAATACTGTGTGGAATGTTGCTTCGTCACAGGCCTGGCTAAACGTAAATCAGGCAACAGGAATTAATGATGCCAATATAACACTCACGGCTGCCCTGAATCCGGATAATGCAACGCGGGAAGCTACGGTTACAATTACTGCAACAACACTGGAGGACAAGATAATAACTGTAACACAGGATGCCTATGTATTGCTGGGTGTTTCGACTCATGAACTGACCATTGGCGCATATGAATCGAGTACAGCCTCATTCAATGTGATTTCCAACACTTCGTGGAGTATTGATATTAATGAGTCGTGGCTGACTGCAAATACTTTAGCGGGTTCTGATAAAACTGCTATTACACTAACTGCAGGGGAGAATCCTCTGAATGAAACCAGGGAGGCAATTGTTACTGTATCAGCCGACGGTGCCGATGATCAGACGGTCACAGTCACTCAGGCAATACCCACTGAATTGATAACTTCTGGCAACCGGAGAGACGGGTATGTATATCCTAATCCGGCAACGAATACTTTATACGTCGAAATCACATCATTGCCAGCAACCATAAGGTTATATACTCTCGATGGGAAACAATTAGTATTGTTTGAGGCAAAAGACAATCTTTCGGAAATTGATCTCAGGAATCTCGATGAGGGAATTTATATTTTACAGATTATGACGCAGGGTTCTAACTTCATTTTTAAAATTGCCAAAGAATAATTCTCATGTTTATTGGTAATAGGTTAATGCAGGAAAAACGGCTTTCTGTTTTTCCTGCATTTTATAATTTTCAAGATAATATTTCAGTTGACTTCAGATCGAATGAAAATGATTACTTTCGGTCGAAAATATAAACTGCTATTTGTGATTCGGAAATCACAATTAAATCTGTCTGTCGACAAGCAGGGATTTAAATAATAAAAAATGCGACCATTTAAAGTATTGGGTATACAACAAATAGCCATTGGCGGTGAAGACAAGAAAAAACTGACAAAATTCTGGATAGATATTTTGGGACTTACTTTTGTAAAGAGTTTCACCAGCGAACGCGAAAATGTGGATGAAGATGTGCTGCGTATCGGATCCGGCCCCTGCGCAGTTGAAGTGGATATTATGCAACCGCTTGATCCGGAAAGGAAACCCCGGGTAGATCAGCCTAAGCTCAATCATATGGGACTATGGATCGACAATCTCCCGGAAGCTGTTGAATGGCTGACAGCTCAGGGTATCAGATTTACTCCCGGTGGCATTCGCAAGGGAGCAAGCGGCTACGACATTTGTTTTATACATCCGAAGGGAAATGAAGAATTTCCACTTTGTAGCGAAGGGGTTCTTATTGAACTGGTTCAGGCACCCAAAGAGCTTATTGAGGCCTTAGGTTAGTTTTCTGTGTATGTAAGTGAGAAAAATTTTACTTGTTGAACCTTTAAAAACAAAAATTCTCCTTCGCTATAGCTTCGGAGAATAAAAGGGGGTAAGCGACTTATATCGCGCCGCTACAACCACCTACCCTTGCTACCTTCCGGTCCTGGGGGAGTTCAGCAGGAGCTGGCCGTATAAGACTTACCCCGGGCGGCAAATGTATAAACTTTTAATCACTATGCCAAAGAATTCATTGGAAAGCCATTTTGTAACATTTTTCCTTATTTTTACGCGGCAATAACTCATTAAACTGATTATGGAATCGAGTACTTTACAATTCAAACACACACTTAAATATGGTTCAATAACCGGGGGCCTGATATGTATTTATCTGCTTATTCTGTATATTTTCGGTATGATGAATAACATGAAACTGGTGAATATAACCGGGATATTTTTTATCGGGGGGGCATTTATCTCAGTGAAACGCTATCGCGATAGCATTATGGGAGGCTTCCTGACTTTCGGGAAAGCATATGGTACCGCTTTGCTGACATTTATTTTTACAGGAATTGTGTGGGCAATATACGGTTATATACTTTATAAGTACTTGTCGCCGGGATTACTGGAAGAGAAAATTATACAGGCCCAGGATGCATTGCTCCAGTTGGGATGGCCCGAAGACAGAATTGAGGCCTATACCGATCTGATCAGTAAATCGCAGACAGCATTTACAAATGCATTCGGGTATGTTCTTAATGCGACTTTCTGGGGGGCCTTATTGGCTTTAGTTTTAGCCGCATGGTTGAAAAGAAGGGAGAATCCCCTTTTAAAAGACATTGATTAACATTATAATAATTTCGCATGGATATCTCTATTGTAATTCCTCTGCTAAATGAGGCTGAGTCTCTTCCCGAACTGGTTTCCCGGATCGACCGGGTGATGAAAGAGAATAACTATTCCTACGAGCTTATACTGGTCGATGATGGAAGCACGGACAATTCATGGGAGGTTATTAGCGGGCTGAAAAATAAATTTACCAGCCTACGCGGTATTAAATTCAGAAGAAATTTTGGTAAATCAGCAGCACTGCATACAGGGTTTCAGGCTGTCAGGGGCGAAGTGGTGATGACCATGGACGCCGACCTTCAGGATTCGCCTGAAGAAATACCTGAATTTTACCGTATGATCATCGATCAGGGATACGACCTGGTATCGGGGTGGAAGAAAAAAAGACACGATCCTTTATTCAGGAAAACCTTACCCAGCAGATTTTATAACCGGACAGTACGTTTTATGACCGGTATTAAGCTCCACGATTTCAATTGCGGTATTAAAGCCTACCGGAAAAGAGTGGTCAAGAGTATCGAGATTTATGGCGATATGCACCGGTTCATCCCGGTACTGGCAAAATGGGCTGGATTTAAAAAAATAGGGGAAAAGGTGGTACAACACCAGGAACGTAAATACGGTACTACAAAATTTGGAATGGAACGATTCATGCGGGGGCCCCTCGACCTGCTTTCGGTGATGTTTATGTCGAAATATGGAAAACGCCCCATGCATCTATTCGGTACGCTGGGCACGCTTACTTTTTTATTCGGTGCGGCAATGGCGGCTATTTTAGGTATAAACAAACTGATTGCCGTAAGAAACAATACACTGGCACCCCTGGTTACCCGGAGCCCGTATTTTTATATCGGTCTTACCTGCATGGTGATGGGAACCTTATTGTTCCTGTCGGGATTTCTAGGTGAACTGATCTCGCGCAGCTCCACCGACCGCAACCACTACCTCATTGAAGAAGAGTTTTAATTAATTAAAAATGAATAATTAATAATTAAAAATTACGTGTCACAAATCACGAAATACAGATTATTCATTTGCTAAGCGTATTAACTATTTAAATTCTTTTAATTTATAATGTTTTATTCGGTTATACTCCCCACTTTTGGCCGCCCCGATGAGGTGGAAAACTTTCTGGGAAGCATGGTGCTTCAGAACCTGAAGGTTTTTGAAGTGATTGTTGTTGACGGCAGCCCCGATGAAATCCTGCATCCGGTGATCGAAAAATTCAAACTTTCTCTCGATCTTCAATACCTGCACAGAAAAGGATTGGGAGCGAGTGAATCGCGAAACCTGGGGTGTGAAAAAGCCAAAGGCGATTTCTTGGTTTTCATCGATTCCGATTGTGTGGTTCCGCCCGATTATTTCAATAAGGTACAGACTTTTCTGGAACAGCATCCGGAAACCAACGGATACGGCGGCCCCGATGCTGCCGATAGCAGCTTTTCTCCCTTCCAGAAGGCGGTGAACTATGCCATGACTTCTTTTTTCACAACAGGAGGAATCCGGGGAAAAAAGAAACATGTGGGTAAATTTCAGCTTCGGGGATTTAATATGGGCATTAAGCGTGAAGCATTTTTTAAAGTGGGAGGTTACAGCGGCATGCAGGTAGCGGAGGACATCGACCTGAGCATGCGTTTGCTGAAAGCAGGCTACAAAACCGTCCTGATCGACGAAGCTTTTGTATACCACCGCCGCAAAGCCAGCTTCTATAAATTTTTCCGACAGCTCTTTTTTCACGGTAAGGGCCGTATCGATCTGCACCTGAAACATGGCGATGCACTGAAGTTGGTTCATTTGTTACCGAGTTTTTTTCTACTATACCTTGTTGTTGGAATTGCCTGTTTTTTTGTTTTTCTACCTCTGTTTTACCTGTTTCTTGCCTCTTTGCTTATTTATGTCCTGCTGATATTTTTTGATGCAGCTATACATAACCGTAATCCCTGGGTTGGGATATTGAGTATTATTACATCCATGGAATTATTGGTTGCCTATGGACTGGGCGTATGGAGGAATATTTTTGTACGGATGATTTTTAAAAGGGGAGGAGACAGCCGAAAGGAAATACTTTTAAAAATGTAAGATCATTTTTCATAATTAAACTGTTCGCATTGTCAACCCAAAACCTTTTTTTTTGTTACTAACTTTAACAGTTTAAGTTAAAGTATAATGTCTAATTCTCTGGTACAGGTTACCGATGTATATAAATCGTTTAAGGCGGTTAAAGCTGTTAATGGCTTGTCGTTTCAGTTGGAGAAAGGAAAGTTTCTGGCCCTGCTGGGGCCGAATGGTGCCGGAAAAACTACTATGGTGGAGATGATTGAAGGCATCCAGCATCCCGATAAAGGCGAAATCCTTATCGATGGAAAAAAATGGAAACATCATAAAGAAGAACTGCACAGGATAATTGGCATTTCGCTTCAGGAAACACGGTTTATCGATAAACTGACAGTGCGTGAAACGCTGGCACTTTTTGCCAGTTTTTATAGCCTTAAAAAAAAGAGAGTAGAAGAAGTGATTGAAATTGTTGGCCTGGGAGAGAAGCGTAAAGCCTATGTTGTAAATCTTTCAGGCGGGCAGAGACAGAAACTTGCCCTTGGAATTGCCCTGCTCAATCAGCCAAAGATCTTGCTTCTCGACGAACCTACCACCGGGCTCGATCCTGCCGCCCGCAGGGAAGTATGGAAGATACTGGAGAAATTAAAGAGGGATTCAGGCACGGCGCTTGTTCTTACCACGCATTATATGGAGGAAGCCGAGAAACTCTGCGATTATATCATCATTATGGATCATGGAGTGATTTTAAAGGAGGGAACCATTGATCTGTTGCTTAAAGAAGAGAAAAAAAAGAATATCGTGGAATTTACACTCCTGAACGAAGAAGATCCTGATGGAACATTTAGTAATAATTCACCATTTCGGTTGCAATGGAACAGCGAGATGCGCAAAGGCAGTATTGAACTGCAGGAACTGGATACTGAACTGCCGGAATTTCTCAACTATTTAAAGACACGCAACCTGCAGCTCGAAAATCTTGAAAGTCGCAGGCTATCACTCGACGATTTATTTATAACATTAACCGGCAGACATTTACATGAATAGTCCATCGAAATACAATCAGTTATGGCAGCTCCTCTCAGCTCATTTTAAAGAAATCATACGGGAGCCGGGTGTGATATTCTGGGGCATTATATTTCCAATACTTATGTCGCTCGGACTGGGAATTGCATTTACGCAAAAGCAAGATACACTCAGGAAAGTGGCCATTATTACACACGAAACACGCAACCTGATCGATAGCATATTATCAGGTTATACTTCTTCTGCCGGTGCCGCAGCAGAAAGTACAATCTATAAACTTACCATAGAAAACGAGAAAATGGGAAATACTACCTTCCGGTTTTATTCCATGAACTGGGATGAAGCGCTTATTGCATTAAAGAGAGGTGTGGTAAATGTGATTATCGATGAAACTGACGGGAAGATCGAATACCGTTTCGATCCTCTGAATCCAGATGCGCAGTTAAATTACCTGAAGTTATCGCAGTATTTCAATGCCGGACAAAAAGTAGTTAAAGAAAATACCGGAAATATTAGCCCCCTAACTGTCCGGGGTACACGTTATATCGATTTTCTGATACCGGGTTTGCTGGCGATGGGTATCATGATGTCGTCCATGTGGGGATTGAGTTACGGGATTATTGAAAAACGTTCCAAGAAATTACTTCGGCGCATGGTTGCCACCCCCATGAGCAAATGGTATTTTCTGATCTCTTTTATGACCATACGCATGCTTTTAAATTTTATTGAGGCAGTGCTGCTTGTACTCTTCGCATGGCTTGTTTTCGACATTACTATTCAGGGCAGCATACCTGCACTTTTTGCTGTCTTTATCGCTGGTAATATCGGTTTTGCAGGACTGGCTTTTTTCATTTCATCCCGTACAGCTAAAACTGAAATAGGTAACGGTCTTATCAATGTAATAGTTATGCCCATGATGCTGCTTTCCGGCATTTTCTTCAGTTATCACAATTTTCCTGATGGACTGATCCCCTTTCTTCAAAAGTTACCCTTAACCCTGGTAGCTGATGGTATGCGAAGTATTTTTATAGAAGGAGCAGGTTTCGAACAGATCACGCTACCCTTTTTTATCCTGACATTCGGAGGCATAATATTTTTTGCTATCGGTATAAAACTATTCCGTTGGTATTGATTGATATTTTACCTTATAGATTGCTGGCAGTATAAGATGAGTCGAGGTCAGAAACAATAATATTTTTACCACAGAGAAACACAGAGAAGAATAATGAGTTCCGAAAGACTTC
>CAZMVE010000028.1:0-20488 GCA_964569585.1 uncultured Bacteroidales bacterium
TGTTATTTTAGTTGCAGGTAAATGAAAAGCACTCAATTCATTAATAATTAAGTTTATGTCAACTTTTTCCTCTTTTATTTTCACCTGACCAGCTTCAATCTTGGAAATATCCAATATGTCATTCACAATTTGCTGGAGCATATTACAGCTTTCGGTCACTATATTTGAGTAATTCAATCGTTTTTCAGCAGGAAGATCGGCCCGTGAAAGTAGATTGGAGAATCCAATGATACCGTTCATAGGTGTTCGTATTTCATGACTCATATTAGCCAGGAATGAAGATTTCAACCGATCAGATTCCTCTGCTTTTTCTTTTGCCTGTAAAAGTTCAATCTCAATAAGTTTCTGTCTGGTAATGTCCTGGTTGGCTCCGTATGTCTTGATGGTTTTGCCCTCACTGTTTTTCATCACAAAAAACTTGGCAATTATATATCCCATTCCCCCATCAGCATATATAATACGATGCTCCACCTGGCGATTGTAATAAGGATCATCAGTTTCAAGCGCCATTTTCATCTCTTCGGCAATATGATGCTGATCGTCAGGATGTAAGAATTTTTCTGCATAACGTTCCGGAGCCATTTTGTAGCCACCTTCCTTTTCAGCGGTAGTATGAAATATGGCATAGAGGTGATCGTTAAATGTGAATAAATCATCTTTAACATCGTATTCCCAGTAACCCAGTTTGGCAATTTCCATGGCATTCGACAACCGGGCCTCACTGGTCTTTAGCGCTTGTTCTATTTCTAGTCGTTCCGTTATATCTTTTGAAAAAGAAAATGAAATTCCTTTATCGGCATATTTTAGATAATTTACGGTTATTTCAACCGGAAATTCAGTTCCATCCTTTCGCTTATGCAATGTTTCAAAAGTAGACGAAAGTCTATTCTTTATTTTTTTTCTGTGTTCAGTCCAGCTTTCCAGGGTAAATGTAGGATCGATATCAATAATGCTCATTCCATGTAATTCTTCTTTTTTATACCCCAGACTTTCAAAAGCATATTGATTCGCATATTCGATAATGCCATTTTCATTTAATTGAAATACTCCGATTTGAGAATGATCGATTCCAAATTGTGTCATTAACAGCTGTTCTTTAGCTCTTCTGCTTTCGGTAATGTCACGAATAAAAGCCAGTGTTGCAACCTGTCCTTTATAGGTGTAAGGAGAAGATTTGATCTCAACCGGAATAACATCCCCGTTTTTCACTATAATACTGGTTTCGTGACGAAAAATATTATTCGGCCCCTTCATTTGTTTTTTATGGTAATTGATAGCAGCTTTCCGGTCCTCAGGTATTATATAATCAACAAAAGCCTTTCCTATTAATACTTTGGGTGCATAACCAAACAGTTTCAGTATCACCTTATTGGCAAATTTTATTAGCCCATCTTGTACAATGATTATACCGTCGGATGCACTTTCGACCAAGGTGCGGTATTTATGTTCACTTTCTTCCAGTGCAAGCTGACTCAGCATCTGATCGGTAATATTCTGAATAATTCCGTGTATACACGTATGCACCCCAAATTCATTCTTGATCATATAAACCTGCTCACGAAGGTATTTGAACCTGCCATCGGGCATTACGATCCGGAAAGTCTGACTTACTTCCTGCTTATCGGTGAATAATTTTTGATGGGCGCTTTCAAATTCCTGTCTATCCTCAGGATGAATCATTGTAAAAATTAACTCAGCAGAGGGTTGAGTTGTCTTTCTATCCAGCTCCAATATCTCAAATACTTCATCGGACCAGGTTTCAGTTTTAGTTACCAGAGAATGTTCAAAATATCCCAAACGGGATATCTTCTGCATTCGGTGCTGCAATTCCGACTTTCGGATCATTTCTTCTTCGAATTCTTTACGTTCAGTTATATCCTCCAGAACGTGCAGAATAAATACCAGTTTTTGTTTTTTATCTCTTTGTACATAGCTGTTAATCCTTGCCCAGATAGTCTCTTCCGATCTACGAATAAGTCTTGATTTAACGGAATAATTGCAATTACCGGATTCCAACAGAATGTTCAATTCCGAATTGATTTTTTTTTGATCATCGGGATGAATCAAATCTGAAAATTTCATTTCGTTCAATTCGTCCCGTGAGTAGCCCAGTAAAGTTGTGAAAGCGGGATTTGCAGATGTAATCTTCCCTTCCTTGTTTTGCTGTGCCGCAGCTGCCAGACTTTGGTTATATACCGAGGTAAAATAATCGATCGATTCATCCGTGTCAACACATCCCGATATAGCCAGATCATTGTGTCCGATACCAGATTTATTCCGGATGGATATATATACGATAAAGAACCCGGAATCAACTTTTTTACCAGGCACCCTATGGCAGGTTAAATCAGCGTAAAGTGTCTTACCCGATTTATGACGGAACCTGATAGTTAAAACAGGACTTTGATCTTCTGAGGTTTTATTCTTATCTAAAAGATCAAGAACCTGTTGAACATCATCCGGACAGATCAGATCCGTAAGTGTTAGCCGTAATAATTCAGTTTCTTTATAACCTGTAAGCTCACAGAATGCCCTGTTAGTTTTTACAAATTCAAAGTTCTCGGTCAGCTGTACAATTGGGTTTGGGGAAAGTTCAAAAATTTTTTGGTTCAGGTAGGACTCATTCAACGCATCATTCAAGCTCATTTTAAATATTTTACAACACCAACTATTTCAACTCCTTCATCAGCATCTATATACTGAAAAGAATATATTTTGTTACTTAAATATATAAAAGATTTCATGAATGTTTGTTATAAAATAATAATAGAGAATAAATATCACTTAACAGCCTGTTTTTTTCAATGATTCTATCGTGAGAATTATGCATTAAGTTGTAATAATTTAGCTTTAAATACCTTCAACTACTTACAATCAATTGCACCTGTATTCTCATTTCAGGGTCGTGAAGGGAGATGCTGGTAATCCTTCCATATTATATAGCTTAGCTCCCACCGGGTTATTGGCCCAGGCATAACGAACTGAAACAGGTTTGGCAACTTTGTTACTCCAAACGATCACTTTTTGCCCATCGATTTTTGCTTCGGCCCAAATATACTTACCATCGGCACCTGCTATGGCAAACTGGCTCTGGTTCTCTTCTCCCTTAATTACGAGACCACTTCCTGTGCTAATAAATGAAAGAATTACTTTATTCCCATCTATTTTCATTGATTGATAAATGGGTCCGGAACATACTATTGTAGTTTCACCATAAGCCAATTTCTCAGCAAGCAACGCAAGCCGTTTTCCAACATCTTCCTTATTCAGCGGGTGAATATCGTTCCACTCACCCAGATCGATGGTTACTGCCATTCCTGTATTTTTAATACTTAGAGCATCCAGTTGAACCTGCCTGAATTCTGCCCAATTACTTTGGTCTGGATTTTCTACTGGTTCCATGAAATTGGGAAGCTGTACATAGAGAAATGGAAAATCACCTGCAGCCCATTTTTCTCTCCAGTCGTTAACCAGAGCCGCGAAGAGACTTGCATATTCTTCCGGATTATACGTATTGGATTCCCCCTGGTACCAAATAACACCTTCCATGGTATAATTCAATAAAGGAGCTATCATAGCATTGTACAGTCCCATGGGTTTCCATCGGATAAACGTCTGGGATTCCAGAGGCGGGGTAGCTACACCCAATTTGTATTTCCATTCGCCGCTTAAATCAATTTTTTCATCCCCCACTATGATTTCATAAGATTTGTCTAAAACAAATCCTCCCCGGTCGATATTACTAATCACCCTAACTATGAATGTATTTTTTCCTGCCTTTAGCATACCGGCAGGGATATCATAACGCCGGGGAGGATACTGATAACTTGTTGTTCCTATAAAGTTACCGTTCAACCAAACAGAATCGGCATCGATAATTCGTCCAAAATTAAGTCTGGAAGGTTTTCCGCTCATAGATTCAGGAACAATTATTTCCTTTCTAAACCATACCACACCATTGATAGGTCCCAGCTTCGTATCGTCCCAATAACCAGGTATATTCATTACGGGCCATGATGAATCATCCAGTTCAGGGCTGTTCCAGGGATTTGCCTGATTTTTATACCCTGCATCCTTTTCCCACGATTCAAAGTACCATTGGTTGCTTCTGGCGTTGTCACCGGCCTGGATTGCAGTAATAAGGCTATCGCTCCTGAACCGGACTGCTTCGGAATAGTGAGCCGGAAATTCTTTCAATGCTTCTTCACTCAACCAGGCTTCGATGGGTGAGCCTCCTAGGCTGGCATTAATCAAACCAATGGGAATTCCGTATTTTTTATACAGCTCTTTGGCAAAGAAATAGGGCACTGCGGCAATGCCCGGAGCTGTTTGGGGATTAATATGCAGCCAGTTACCATATGATAAATCGGACTGAGGTGCTTTGAATTCGTAGGTTTTGGGAACCTGGAAATATCTTATTTCCGGATTCTCCGATTGTGCTATCTCTTCAGGATATAAAGACTCGATACGTTTCAGCGAAATTTCCATATTTGACTGGCCCGAACAGATCCAGACTTCACCAATAAGAATATCATTCAACACGATGGAATTGCTACCTTTAATCAACATTTCGTAGGGACCACCGGCTGTCAATGGAGGAATAACAACCGACCAGTTTCCATCCGGATCAGAGACGGAGAAATACTCATTTTGCATGAAACTCACCAGAATTTGTTCTCCGGGTTTTGCCCATCCCCATATTTTTACCGGTACATTGCGCTGAAGTACCATCCCATTACTGATTAAACGGGGTAAAATTACTTCTGCACAGATATTGAGGAATATAAAAAATATCCCAATTGATAATACTCCTCGTTTTATAAGCCACTTGCAATTCATAACTAAAGGGTTTTATATTCGACTGATAAATTAATTATAATGAACTAATCGCTTAATTTATAGTAATTTTTACTAGTGCTGCAATACTTATTTATATCTGTATCAGAATCTATATTTTCATTTAAAAAAGATCAGGGATCTGTACTTTTCCACTCCAGGTTTTATTCCCATCGGAGATCATCACAATATACAAACCGGGTTTTATGGTTCCGCTTTCTAACCGGATACTTCCAACCTGGGTATTTTCACACGATGCATAATTATTCGTAACAGAAACTCCCATAATATTATACAATCCGACCTCAAGTAGCGGAGATGCAGTCTGCGGAATATTAAAAACCAGATTTTGCTGATCGACCCAAATTCTCAGACCATTTTCGCAAGTGTTAATATCGTCTTGTATACTGTTTATAGGGGGTGCTTCACATTTTATAAGAAGTACCTCTCCTCTATCCGGCACGGCATCGAAATAAATAAAACTTTCTGAACTTGTTTCGACTACCGTAGTGTATATCTCCTGACCCTCCTGAAAACCTGCAGCATACTCCCAATTAGAAGGCAGAGGTCTGCTTAATGTAACCGGATGGCTGTACAAAGTATCATTACTAAGCGTATCGCTTAAGACAAGTCTGATCGTATCATTAGTCTCCTCAAACCCGATTACCGACAAACAATTTCTTTCTCTTATGTAGCGCACAACATCTCCAAAGGGTGCGACCCAGAATTTATTCTTATTCTGATCAAGGTATTCCAAACTCTCACGTAAAATTGTTGAAGACAACGACGAATATCCTCCATCTCCGTCAATTCCATGTATGAGATAAACACACCAGCCTTTTGAGTTTGATGCTGCTTCTGCTTTTTGATTAAAGGTTGTTGTGGAATTCACTTCGCCTTCACTTCCGCATATAATTGAGCTGATATTCAGAAAATCAGAGGGTGTGCTGTTTTCAATAAAACCCTGGCAGCCACGAGCTGCGAAGTAATACAGTGATGTTAATGAATCCATTCCCGGGACACAATACGGATAGGCTATTGTCATCCCATTCAACCCCGCTATATGGTCATAAATAATATTTGCTGAATTACTTAACTCAGCAATCTGTTCCGAAATGTCGAGAGTGTTCAAATACGGGTGACTTACCGTATGACTGGCTACCTCATGCCCTTGTGCAGCAGCATTTTGTAGAGCAGTCCAGTTTGGTGACCAGTTAGTAACAGTAAAAAAGGTACCACAAAAACCAAACTCATTGAACATTGGAATAGCCTTTGAGAATTGGTTCGAACATCCATCATCGAATGTATAGCTTATAGCTGCATTTCTGAAACCCTGCCATGTTGCCACTTCGCATGGCTCATCAATAGTCTGCGCACATATTATTCCGCTAATACTTAATAGAAACATTCCAATTCGCATCCTTTTTGTCCAATTTATTTTTGTCGTTCTGCACATGAGATTATAATGATCTGTTTGTTAATAATATTTTATCATATGCTGATTTTCAGTTAATTGTATATTTTCAATTATTCTGATAGATCAATACCTGATGCTGCCGTTCTGAATTTAAGTCTTCCAGAACACAATGATAAACTCCTGAGGGAACCCGGTTGGAATTCATATCGGTACCATCCCATTTTATTTTACCAGCGGTTTTTCTATCCGGTCCTAATACTTTTATCAGTCTGCCATAGCCATCGTATATTTTTATACTGATCTCGTTTTGATCTTCTGGTAAATTGTTAAAAATAACCTCACCATCTGATGGATTGGGATAGACATAAAAAGTATTGCTACCTGTAAGTAATTCTGTCGATGTAGTTGTTTCAATGAAACTGTAGTAAGTTGTTTCCGATGTAACTTGAATTCCGTTGTAAAAACTCTCTGAAAAAAAAGCATAGCTTAGTCCTGCAGCCCCCTGAAGAAAAGTATTCTTTGTTGATCCGATGTTGCTCGAAAAACCCAGCAGAGGAATGTAGTCTTCGCTGGCTAAACCACCATAATATGCAATTGCACCACCCTCGAATAAAGACTTAAAGTAAATGTAAGCTCTGGCATCAGATATCACGCTTGAAGATATCAGTGGGGCATGCTCATAACCTGTTGTTAGCAGTGCCTTAAACTCCGGAATTCGAACTTCATTGTCCTCACTATTAGAAAAGGATGTTATAGTTAATCGCACATATTGCATTAATGTCGGTAGTAATGTATCGGCACTGAACCAGCTAATAGTATCGTTTCTGTTCGATTGGTCTGCCAGTAGGGTCCAGTCAGATGAGTTCAAAGATCCTTCAATTGTATATTGATATCCTTTGAATGCATTGGAAGAAAAATTGAGCTGAAAAATATCGATTTCCTCTGCTTCTTCAAGATCGAATACTACTGAGTTTGGCAATCCGGTAGTAATCCATTCGGTATTCATATCGCCGTCATTCAGCAAGTGAACGGTTTCACCATCTCCACCTTCGGGTACCGCAGGCTTGCCAATGATAGCATTCGTATCGACAACAGTTACAATACTTGAATCAACAAGGATCTCAAACAGAACCTTTGCGATGAAATTATTTCCGTGAGAGGTAGGATGAATACCATCTGAATAATAGTCAGGCTTGTCTTCGGTGAGTGAATAGAAATCTATCAGACTAACATCCCGGTTAGCAACAACCGAATCGATTAAGGGGATAATGCCGAAATATATTACAGAGTCGCTTATGTCATACATTCCAGAAAAGGCTTTTAGCGGATAGCAAACCCATATATCAGGTTGAGAATCCAGATTTGCAAATGTATCTACCAGAGAAATATAATCAGTATAAAATTGATCACTGTAAATCCAGTTATAGGGTTTACTATCATTTGTTCCTAGCATTATAATTACCTTATTGGGCAAATAGTTCAAAGCATTGGTAAATGTAGGCTCATCCCAGTAGGGAAAATCTCCCTGACGCAAAAGTGTTCGGCCTGATACCCCAAAATTTTCAACTTCCCATCCTGCACCGAGTAACACATCCAATTGCTGAGGGAAAGGTGTTGTTCCTGATCCAATTGTAATACTGTTTCCTACACAGGCAACTTTGATATCGGCTTGTGCTATAACATGTGTGATGGAAAATAAAGGTAAAATCATGACCGTACATGCTATCAGCAATCTCTTTTTACTATTCATAGTTTTATTTATTATTTATAATTAATTATCGAGAATTAATTTCCAGAACATTTTAAACCCTGAATTTTATGTTTTAAGAAGTAACATGAAATTTAGGATTTACTTAGAGTATTAGCTTTAATAAAATCGGACTTTACTTTTCATTTTGTATTATGCAGCTAATTATTACTATTCAGTGGGTTATACAGTATCCTCATAAAGAGATTTCAAAGCCGATGAATTATACTTTCATGTATTCGGAAGGAGCCTTTCCATAATGGTTCTTAAAACTGCGGGTAAAATAAGAGGGTGAAGTAAAACCGGTTTCATAGGCAATTTCAGCCAGTGTATATTTTCGTGTTTCCATAAGTTTAACTGCCTCTTTAAGCCGGATACTCCTAATAAATTCAACTGCTGTTTCTCCGGTTAGTACTTTAATTTTTTTATAAATCTGCCCCCTTGAAAGATTCATGGAATCGGCCAAAGATTCCACACCTAATTGATTGTTTGAGATATTTTTAGTTACATAATCGATAATAGTAGCAAGAAAATCCTGATCGAGTTTATTCTTTGCGTACCGGGCAGGGATTATATGCACATCATGACTAAATCGTGAATAAAGTTCTTTTCGGCTGGTTATAAGTTGTTTTATCTGAGCTTTAAGGAATTGTATACTGAATGGTTTTGTGATATAAATATCAGCTCCTTCCTCTGCACCTTCTACTTGATCCTCAATAGTTGACTTGGCAGTTAGCAGTATTACCGGTATGTGGCTGGTTCTGTAGTCAGCTTTTATCATCCTGCACATCTCAACTCCACTCATTTCAGGCATCATCACATCACTTACTATCACATCCGGTATTCCGGACAGAGCCTTTTCAAGACCTTCTCTCCCATCGATTGCCAGGGAAACATGAGATATACTTTTCAATTCATTTGCCAGAAAGGTTCTGAGTTCATCGTGATCTTCCACAACCAGCAGTTCGGGTTTTTCCCTACCATCACTATCGGGTATATCTGCTTCAGGCAACTCATCAATGTCAGTATATACCTTAAGGGCATACTCAATAATATCACCAGGATTTTCATCAAGCTCCTCTACCGAATAGACTTGTTTATCAACAGGAATTGTAACTGTAAAAACAGTTGTGGTGGAAGGATCACTTTCCGCCAGTATAGATCCATGATGAATATCAACAAGACTTTTTACCAGCGTGAGGCCAATACCGGTTCCCTGATCGGTGGATGATTTGGCCTGGTAGAATCGGTCAAAGATGTAGGGTAGATCCTCGGGAAGGATACCTTTTCCGTTGTCTGTTACTCTCACTTTAAGATAACGTATACCGAATTCATTCGCCGGAATATCAAAAACATTATGATCTTCCGCAGATCGAAATTCAAGACCTGTTTCAATTTTGATAGTGCCACCAGTCTGGGTATACTTAAAGGCGTTGGAAAGAATGTTATTCAGAATTTTCTCCAATTTGCTCCTGTCAATCCAACCCTGTATATCATCTTCGGAATGAAAAAGTTCATATCCGATTTCCTTTTTTCCGGCGATATCATTGAACCACGATGCTATCTCAGAGATCAACTTCGGAATATCGGTTTGTTGTAAATGCAATTGCATTTTTCGATTTTCTATTTTCCGGAAATCCATGAGTTCATTGACCAGATGCATCAGCCGGGTCGCGTTTTTACGAACCAAATGAATCTGTGACTTGATTTTCACACTCGGTTGTGTCGAATGCAGAATACTTTCTAGCGGGCCCAGAATCAGACTCAAAGGCGTTCGAAACTCGTGTGAAACGTTGGTGAAGAACTGCAATTTTGCCTGGGTAAGTTCCTGGTCTTTCTCTCGAGCCAGGCGTTCCATTGCAAGTGAATTTTTCATTTTAATTCGATCAATCCGTATTTGAAACCCGATATACAAGAGAAGTGAAGCGAGAAGAACATAGAGGATAAATGCCCACCATGTTTTCCATAGAGGTGGTTTTACGGAAATTCCAAGTTCAGTCGGTACCTCGTTCCATACCCCGTCGTTATTAGCGCCTTTCACTAAAAGACAATATTTGCCCGAACTTAAATTGGTATAGGTGACGCTGGTAAGATTCCCTGCCGACTTCCATGTATCGTCGAACCCTTCGAGCATATAGGCATATTGATTCCTTGAAGTACGTGTATAGCTGATGCCTATATATCCTATGGTAATTGAAGTTTGTTTATGTGTTAAGGTAATAGTGTTAGTTTGGCTGATGTGTTTTGACAATGGAGAATCTTTGCTCCCAATTGTTACCGGCTGATTATTGATCATGAGGTTGGTAAAGTAAATCGTCGGTTTAATCGGATTGATGGCTATTTTGTCAGGGATAAACACATTGAAACCATTATCGCCTCCGAAGAAAAATATGTTCTGAGTTAAACTCAGACAGGATCCGGTTTGGAAATCATTCGTAACCAGACCATCATCCTTCAAATAGGTTGTTGAAGTATTACTGACCGGATTAAAACGAGTGATTCCTTTATTCGTACTAATCCATAAATTACCTTGCAGGTCCTCAAGAATCCCACTGATTGTATTGCTTGCCAGGCCGTCTTTTTTCTGGTAAATCCGGAATATCCTGTTCTCCTTGTCGAACAGGTTTAGTCCGTTATCGTTTGTTCCAATCCACAGATTTTTATGGCTATCTTCAAAAAGAGTAGTTACCTGGTTGCTGCTGATGCTGCCCACATTATCATCCCTATGATAGGCCTTACAATTATATACTTTATCTTTTGTACAATTAAGGGCATACAAGCCATATAAAGTTCCTACCCATAGTGTACCTTCACTATCTTCAAGAATAGAAGTGACATAAGCTACAGCAGGAACAATAATACCATTGGACGACCCGGAAGCAGGATAGAATCCGTTTTTTTCTTTATTGTACCGAAACAATCCGCTACCTGCTGTACCAGCCCATATATTCCTGTTTTTGTCTTCGTAGATACAGAGTATATTATTATCGCCAATTCCCTGCGAATTAACAGGATAATTGATTAATTTCATATTAGTTATATCAATACGATCTACACCCCCTGACCAATGTCCGATCCAAACCAGGTTATCAAAACCGTGAATAATACTCATAACCGCGTTTGTACTGAGCTTTGGCAGAGTTTCGGAATTAAGTGCTTTGACAAATTTATTTTCCCGAACGTCAAAAATGCTTATACCGCCGCCATCTGTCCCTATCCAAATATGACCTCTCCCGTCGTTGGAAAAAGATTTTACATTGTTGGAAGCCAGTGTTTGGGAACTATATAGATTTCGCTGGTAACTGTCAAATTTTTTGTAGTACGGATCAAAAAGACAGATACCCTTATTAAAAGTACCAATCCAGGTTTTGCCTGTATCATCGAAATAGACCGACCAGATTGAATTACTGGCAATACTATTCGGATCATCTTCGGTATGATAATAATGTTTCCATTTTTTTGAATCGATGTTAAAAATTGCCATGCCTTCATTTTCCCTCCCGATATAGAGATTGTTTAAATTGTCGCAATTCAGGGCTGTAATATGATCATTTAATCCCCTTTTTGAGAGTACGTCAGGGAGAAGCTGTGTAACAACAAACTCACCATTCAATTCTTTTATAGTATAAAGGTCTCCTTCCAGGTTGGCAAGCCACAAATTTCCGGAAGTATCAGTTGTCATGCAGGCTATTTGCTGATTATCAAGTCTGACTAAACAATCCTTACTGTAGTTCAGGGTTTCAGCTTGTCTGTTAATCAGATCAAAAAGAAAAATACCCTGTCTTGTCCCTATCCAGATCTTTTCAGGATCCTTCTGCGCGATACAGCTAATATAATCTGGAGTCTGGTTTTCTGCCGTGCTGAATGAATAGTAATCAAATCTTTTGGATTTTCTATCGTATGCGTTTATTCCCTCTCCGTATGTTCCAATCCAGACCATACCGAATCGATCAGTATAAAGCGATGTCAGATAGGTATTGTTCAGGTGGTTAATGTTACTACTCTGGTTGTCAATATCAGTGAAATTATCATAATCGCGATTGTAAAGATTTAGTCCTTCAGCAGTGGCTATCCAGAGGTTTTGATCCTTGTCTTCGAAAATACCGTTGATCACATTATGACAAATACTCGTACTATCGTCTGGGTTATGTTCGTAAGTTGTAAAGGAGGTGCCATCAAATTTATTCAGACCATTATACGTGCCGAACCACATGAATCCTTTGCTGTCTTTCAGGATACACCGGATAAATTTATTGGACAGGCCTTCCTGCAGGTTTTGGTAAATCGGCTGATCATCCTGGCCTGAGATATTTTGCCAGACTGCAACAAGTATTAAAAAAATCGTGAATGATCTCTTTAAAATGCTTTTTACACTATCTATACTGACTGTTAACAATAAATAACTATTATCAATGAATATTGTAACAAATTTAGGATATAAATACTATTAGGGATTACTGGCGATACAATCTTCATTGATTTAATTATTATTAACGGGATTTTATGTTAGATCGTACATCAACTAAAAGAAGATATAACATTTATTTATGAATTGTATTTCAAAGTCTTACATGATTTCAACTTAACAAAAGGTGATTTAATCGAAGGAAATAATCTGCAAAAAGTTAAAAAGTTAACTCCCCTATTTATACTATGTTTTCTCTACCTCTTTACCCTGGCATTTCCCTGCCAGATGCTCCATATCTGTTCCTCATCGGCGGGTTGTGCATAATCGGTTAAAAAGGTGGTTGCCAGAGCACCGCTGGCCCATCCGAACTGTATCCATTTTTCAGGTTGCCAGCCTTTCAGAATAGCATACAGCAGTCCACCCACAAATCCGTCGCCTCCTCCAATACGGTCAAGGACCGTAATAAGTTTGGGTTCAACAACATGCCAGTTATTGCCCTCGGCCATGATAGCGCCCCAAAGGTGATTGTTTGTACTGATTACTTCACGCAATGTGGTTGCATATACCGAGGTGCCGGGATAAGCTTTCTTAACCCGGTTAATCATCTCCTTAAAGCTCTCTATTTTAGCTGACAGGTCTTTGCCTCCGGAATCGGGCCCTTCGATTCCCAGGCATAACTGAAAATCTTCTTCGTTACCAACTAAAATATCAGAAATACCAGCAATCTCTGTAAAAACTTCACTCAATTCTTTTTCACGTCCCTTCCAGAACGAGGCACGGTAGTTCAGATCGAAGGATATCCGTGTGCCGAATTTTTTAGCAGCCCTGGCCAGTTCAAGGCAAAACTCACTAGTTTGTGGTGATAGAGCCCCTATAAGTCCAGAAAGATGGATAATTTGTACACGTTCCTTGGCAAATATCCGGTTGAGATCAAAATCTTTGATATTTATTGTCCGGCCTACTTCGCCTGCACGATCGTTCCAAACCCTGGGCCCACGAGAACCATAACCGCTGTCGGCAATATTGATCTGGTGCCTATAACCCCATGGCCCCCCCTGCTCTATTTCAACTCCTTCGTAATCTATCCCGCGTCTGCGAAGGTTATCTTTAATAATGCGTGACATAGGACTGCCCTTTACAAATGTCGTTAAAACCTTAACCGGCAATCCCAGATATGAGGAAATACTGGCTACATTCGATTCGGCGCTGGTAGCCTGAAGCAGATAAGCATCGCTGCTATGTACAGGTTGTCCGCCGGCCGGAGTTATGCGTAATCCCATGCTTGTTGGTACCAGCAATGAATACTTACTTTTTTCCTTCTCAGATAATTTCATAATCGTGCAATTATTTAATAAAATTACTCTAAAATAGGATGCTATATTAATACAATTCGCATAAATGACAATAAAGAAAATTCCTGTTATGATGAATGTCCTATAAATCCATTCATATTTTATTTCATGCTCTTTTTTTTGTATTTTGCTGTTAATTAAATGAATAAATCATTTCACAATATCAGTCATGTTATGATTAATAAATGCCAGTATCTCTTAATCTTTTGTTTTGTTTCCCTGGTAATTGTTTTTACAACACTACCGGGACTGAGAGCTAATAATCCTGATACTGTTCACATATGGGATATGCAAGAAATTACGCTGAAAGCTGAGAATGTTTATGATAATTACTACACCGATATTATGTGCTGGATTGAATTTAAAGGCCCTAGTTTCTCTAAACGAATCTATGCTTTTTGGGATGGAAACAATCTTTTCCGGATACGTGTTGTAGCAATTACACCCGGAAAATGGCAATGGACCAGCGGATCAAACCAGCCTGATGACAATGGGTTGAACAACCAATCAGGAGAATTTTATGCTATCGACTGGATCCGGGAAAAAAAGATGCAAAATCCCAATTGGCATGGTTTCATTCGTTCTACTTCCAATGGTCATGCGTTGCAATACGCCGATGGCACTCCTTTCTTTATGATAGGTGATACATGGCTGGCCGGGGCCACCTGGCGTTTACCCTACCGGAATGCTCCTGCTACGGATAATTATGAACCCGGACCTGGAATAGGGTTTGAAGATGCTGTGGTATATCGCAAAAATCAAGGATTTAATTCGGTGAGCATGATAGCCTGTTTTCCCAACTGGGAAGCTGATATTAGTGCCAGTACTTATGCCGATTCCAATGACATTTATTTACGCAATGCATGGAAGAAATTTGATTATTTTATAGAGGATGGCAATATGACCTCAAAAGATATGCGTGACGAATATGGTAACAGATCCTTTGATATGTCGCAGGAAAATACCGGTGTTGCTGATTTTGATCATATCATTCCCGAATATTTCCAGAGCTTGGATAAAAAAATGCAGTATTTATCAAATCAGGGATTTGTTCCCTTGATTGAAACCGTACGAAGAGATAATTGTCCGGCATGGAAAGCCTATTTCGACTTTAATGAATCGTATGCACGCTATGTTCAGTATCTTATATCGAGATATGGGGCGTATAATATAATTTTCAGCGGAATTCATCTCGACTGGATACCGAAGGAATACAGTCTCACAGCCGATGAATTTAATGAAGCGCTCACTTACCATCTGAACAAATACGGACCGATGCCCTTCGGACAGCCTTATACCACATTGATCAATAATTCTACCTACACCCAGTTTGGCCATGACGAAGAATGTCCCTGGCTATCCATGCACAGTGTAGGGAACAAGCCGCGGGATCATCGCGTTTCAATGGCATTAGAAACTCTATTTAAACTCGATCCACCCTATCCTGCTATTAATTTTGAACCGTATTATACAGGCTGGAACCATGAAATAAACAGGCCAAACGGTGAACACCCTCCAGCAAATTCTCAACGTGATAACTATTTTTCACGTGCCCAAATGTATGGATCCGTTCTTTCGGGCGGACTTTCAGGGCATGTGCATGGCACAGCAGCATACGATATTACAACAACAGGAGAGCCTGCAGGTATACGTCCACATTTCTGGGATGCATTGAAATATGAATCGGCAGAATATATGCAGTATCTTGGCATCTTTATTTTATCGGAAGGCAATAAATATCAGGCATTACAGCTTGCTTCAGACAATATACATCCTCAGAAAACTCCCGGAAGTCCGGAAGAGGGACTGGATGGTTGGGCCTATATGATGCGGACTCCTGAAAAAGATTTTGCCTTGCTCTATTTTGAAAATCAATCGGTTGTGCCCGAGATAAGCGGATTCAATCCAAATACATCCTATATTTTTCAGTGGTATAATCCTCGAAACGGTAAATGGAAGGAATCAGTTGTAGTAAAAACCGGGACAACCGGGATATTGACTTTACCTGGATTTCCTGATGGGCAAAATCCCACTCATACCGATTGGGCGGCTAAAATTACCTTGAAATAATGAAGTTAAACATACAACAATTCCTATCTGATCAATTAATTCAGGTAATTATTTTTAAAACTCTGATTATATGATATTTATAAATATATTTGTAATATCATGAAAAAATTTAAATTACTGCTATTTCCCCTTATCTGCATTGCCGGTTATCCGCAAAGTGAGATTCCTGATGTATATGCCGTATCCGCGCAATTTGAAAGAATCGAGCTTGTCCGGATGCGAACTGGCACCGATATGCTGGAAGGATTGAAAACTTTCGTCGTAGAGAAAAACATTATAAACGCAGTTATCCTATTAGGTATTGGATCTGTGACCGACTACCATTACCATGTGGTAAGTGATAAGAAATTACCTCCTGCCAATGAATATCCCAAAGCTTCCGTTCCCATGGATTTAATAGCTGTGCAGGGATATATTTTTAACAGAAGGATTCATGCTCATTTCACCTTGTCCGATGAGAACAGTGTTGTTGGAGGGCATCTGGAACCTGGTACAAAGGCTCTTACCTTTTTTATATTGACCATTGGTGTTCTACCGAATGATCTGGATATAGAAAATTTCGATAACTATAAGTGGTAGTACAACATTAAATAAACAGTATGATGAAAATTAAGAATATCCTGCTATTTAGCCTGGTTTTAACAGGGTTCTATTGTATTCCTGCACACATTCCAGTAAAAGTCGATTTTGAATCGGATAGTACAGGTCTGAATTACGATGGCGCCATATGGGAATCTCAAGGATTTGATAATGTCTCCTGGACGAATGGCTCTGAAAGAGCTACTGTTGTCGAAACCTATACTCATTCTGGTAATAAATCATTACAGGTGTATTATCCTGCAGGAGGAGTCGGCCCTCAGGAAACCGGGCATCAGGCACCCCTTGGTTTAACTCCCGGTAGAAAATATTATATATCTTACTGGTTAAGGTTCAGCCAGGATTTTAGTTGGGGTACCTCCAACGAAGGCGGCAAGCTACCTGGCTTAGCAGCCGGAAAGAAATGTTCGGGTGGTGAATACTGTGACGGAACTAACGGCTTTACTGCACGGTTTATGTGGCGAAAAAATGGCAGAGCAGTTCTCTATCTCTATCATATGGATAAACCTGGAAAATATGGAGAAGATTTTTCTTTAATTAATTCGGTAAATGACACTATGTATTTTCCTAAGGAACAGTGGGTAAATATTACTGAACGCGTACAAATTAATTCCGGCACTAATAAGGATGGTGAAGTACAGGTATGGTTTAATGGTGAGGAAGTATTAAATATTAAAAATCTTCAATTTGTTTCTAACGGTGATATGGTAGATGTATTCTACTTCTCCACTTTCCATGGAGGCAACGATACTACCTGGAGCCCCCAAAATGATTGCTATATCTGGTTTGACGACATTGTGGTTTCTACAGATATGCCTGTGGAATTGACATCGGGCAAGAATACCCACTAGTTTTGGTTTCACTTTGCGCGATTTCTTTCCAGTGAAGGTGATGAGTTCTATTATATATTATTTCGATGCAATCAGATTTTATAATTATATTAGTTCTGTTATTAATGATTATATGAAAAACCTAACATGGATACTGAAATATCCACCATTGCGCTGACTATACCTGAACTGATTAACATCATTACAGCAATGAACCTTATTATCATGTTCATTGTACTGTATTTTCGTAAGCAGAATACCTTACCTAATAAAATTCTGGCTGTTATACTTTTGCTTCCTGCCATAAGTTTTATAAACAACTACCTAATCCTTTCCGAACAGATATGTTCTTTTCCATCCATCATTTTTATCAGTGAAATAGGTGTAATTATTGGAGCTCCGTTGATTTATCAATACACCCGAATTTTTATGGGAAAGAAATGGAACCTGTTTTTCATCCTGAATATACTCTCTATCATCGCAGTTCTGGTTTGCTTTTATTGTTGGCTTCTTTTCCTCGCGTATGATAAACAAACAAAAAATCAATTTGTAACTAATATTACCGATGAAATTTATCCGCAATACCTTACATGGATACGTGGAACCTTTTTTATCCTGTTAAATGCCTATTTTTTGGTTATAGCCATTCAGGTTATTCAATATTCAAGAAGGATCATGGATATCCGGTCTGAACTCGAAAGACTTAAACTCAGGTACCTGCAGCAATTTGTTATTCTTCTCTGGGCATTGAATATTACCATTCTTGTACTGTATATTTTTGTAGCCAATTATTATGTCGATTTTGTGGCGGTTCCGTTGGTTTCAACCATTTTTTATATTTTCCTGGTTAAAACAGCCTTTAACCACACGGCTGTTTTTACCCGGAATGATTTTTCGAGTTTCAAACAATCCCTGTTAAAGTTGGAAAACCTGGATGTATCAAGAACTGGTATCAAAGAATTTGAACAACAGGAGATTGACCGCATCAAAAATAAGCTCCACCAGCTGATGAACGAGGAGAAAATCTATATCGACCCCGACCTAAGTATCGTTAAACTATCGGAAGTCCTGAAGCTAACGGTGCATCAGACCTCCTTTTTTATTAACAGGTACTTGAATTCTAATTTCTTCAACCTGATCAATTCCCGGCGTATTAAACTTGCAAAGGAAAAAATGAGACAAAAGGGTGTAAAATCGGAAATTGAAGTTATTGGATTCGAAGTGGGTTTTAACAGCAAATCGGCCTTTTACAGGGCTTTTAATAAGTATGTACAGCAATCCCCTTCCGAGTTTATCAGAAAGCAATAAATCTTGTAATTACATCTATTTGATTTCCCACTTTATAATTCGGGAATTCTCCTGAAAAATAATCCCTCCCACTTTATAAACAGGGACTTAGAGCTGCTTCGTAACTTGTAGTTTTGAACTTAGTATTAATTTCAAAACTTAATAGTATGAAAACTATAAAATTTTTATCAGTATTAATTATGCTATATGTTTGCTGCAATAATCAACATTCATTAGCACAAAGTGATCCATCGGAATTTAGAAACGAACTTCGGTTCGGAGCCTTTCAATTGCTCTATAATACATTTTATGCTAGCTATGAGCGGTCTTACGGGAACAACGGTACTTCATTCTCGGCGGTTTTCACTTATAAGGATACCTATGAGGAATCAGTAACAGGCTATTTACTTAAAATCGATCAAAAGATTTATTTTAATGACGTTACTTCCGATTATGGCAACTTCTATTTCTCACCCGGATTGAAATATGGATACAGGGAATATGTTGGTACTAGTTATACCGACAAGCTAACAAGCTATGGAGTCCAGGTAGTTGGTGGTGTAAAATATACAATCCTCAACAGATTGGTAATAGATTTTTATTTTGGTGGCACAATCGTTCAAACATTAATCCAGAAAACAGGTACGAGCGACAAAAGGTACGGCAAAAACTATCTTAGTCCCGGATATTCTGGGGTCGCTCCTATTATAAATTGTACCTTTGGATTTAAGTTTTAGCCGATTAAAAATAGTATGTTACAAACAAGTAATAGAACCCTGAAAAGTCTTGCAGTATTAACACTGATACTCATTTCAGGGTTTATTATTTTATCGGTTCTGGTTCATATTACAAACTCTGATATTAATCCGGTACGATTTCCGTTAAGTCGGTATGGCATAGCTCCAAACGGCTACCTTTTGTCCATTGGTTTATTTATGATCGGTCTGGCAGAAATTATAACCGGTATTTTAATTTACAATGTGGATAGTATCTATCGTAAATGGCTGATGTTTTTACTTTTATTTATAGGAGTAACAGCATTTATCACCGCTATTTTACCTATGGATATTGAACCGGTACGGACAATTCCGGGTACAATTCACAACTATACAGCTGGTATCCAGTTTGTATTATTTCCTGTTGCAGCTTTGTTATATGGATTCAGGCACCGAAGTTTTTCGGCACGGCTATTTTCAATATCTATCGGCTTCACTGTAGTTATCATTCTTCCCTTCATTACTTTTACTGTTTTTACAGAAAACCCTGTTATATTTCCATTTTACGGGCTGCTTCAGAAAGTATACATTTTGATGATCCTTCTTTGGTTAGGCGTAATTGCAACTTTCAAACTCAGAAATGCAGTTTAATGCACTTTCGATGGAATAAGATTTCCGATTTACTCCAATCTTCCTTAATTTTAATTGAAAAACCTAATGCATGAAATTAAAAAGCATTAATCCTTTTAACAACCAATTAATTGAAGAATTTAAAGAACATTCAGAAAAGGATTTAAACATCATTATAGAAAAGGCTGCTGCTGCTTTTCTGGCATGGCGATTTAGCTCTTTTCATGAAAGAGCCACATGTATGATGGAGGCTTCAGAGATACTATTGAAGAATAAGGAAAAATATGCCCTGACTACCACATTGGAAATGGGAAAACCCATAACCGAATCCGTTGCTGAGGTTGAAAAATGTGCCTGGTTATGCCGTTACTATTCTGCTATGGCAAAAGATCATCTGAAACCTGAAATAATCAAAACAGATGCCTCAATGAGTCGGGTTCAGTATGAGCCTCTTGGCACTATTCTGGGCATAATGCCCTGGAATTTTCCATTCTGGCAGGTATTTCGTTTTTTGGCGCCCACAATAATGGCAGGCAATACTGCTTTGCTGAAGCATGCATCCAATGTACAACGCTGTGCCTTGCATATCAACGATATC
>CAZMVE010000028.1:20588-29128 GCA_964569585.1 uncultured Bacteroidales bacterium
TTTGCTGAAGCATGCATCCAATGTACAACGCTGTGCCTTGCATATCAACGATATCATGAAAGAAGCAGGCTTTCCTGAAGGCGTATTTAGCGTATTGCTTATCGGATCCTCCAGAGTGGAAAATGTAATCAGGAATGATTATATTAAGGCTATTTCATTAACAGGTAGTGAATATGCCGGTTCAAAAGTAGCTGCCCTGGCTGGTTCAAACATCAAAAAAACAGTATTGGAATTAGGAGGCAGCAACGCTTTTATTGTGCTGGACGATGCCGATTTAGACCTTGCGGTTGACCTCGGAATCAAAGCCCGATTCCAGAATTGTGGCCAGAGTTGTATTGCTGCAAAAAGGTTTTTTATTCATAAGAAAGTTGCGACGGAATTCCTGTCTAACTTTAAAAAAAGTATGGAAGCCTTGCGTGTAGGTAATCCTCTGGAAGAACATACGAATTTAGGTCCATTAGCCAGTATGGCTCAGGCTGAAATACTGGAAAGGCAGGTGGAAGATTCAATTTATATGGGCGCCAAAGCAGTAAACAAACCTAAGCATAAGGAATCATTCTATTATCCTTTACTGCTTACCGATGTCAAACCCGGTATGCCTGTTTTTGATGAAGAAGTATTTGGACCGGTGGCCCCGATAATGACATTCGACAATGAACAGGAAGCAGTGGAGCTTTCCAACCAGACTAAATTCGGACTGGGAGTAAGTATCTTTACCTCAAATATTTCAAGAGCTGAAAAATTGATTCCCTATTTTGAGGACGGTGCTGTATTTATTAACGAATTAGTAAAGTCGGATCCCCGCCTGTCCTTTGGCGGAACTAAAAAATCGGGTTATGGAAGAGAGTTATCACTTCTGGGTATACGAGAATTTGTGAATGCAAAAACAGTATATTTTCGTTAATGAAACAAGACAATTTTTTTTAATTTTTTTTGTTTTTTACTTAAGGTAGTCATACTAATATAATTCAACCTGGTTAATAAATATATAACCAATTGATTGTTAGTTACGTATATAGACTGATGTAAACAAAACTATTTTCTAATTAAAACCAATCGATATGAAACAAATTATTACAACTTGGGCGTTTCTATTAGCTGTTAATCTTACTGTTTCATCACAGCTTATTGTCAATCACACCTGTACCGATATTACACAGATTCCTGAATCTGCCATTGTACAGGCTAAACAACAGTTGCACATAGCCTATGGACATACCTCCCACGGCAGCCAGGTTACCGATGGCATGACCGGACTTATAGATTTTGCCAATAACGGGGGCCGGGGACTGGCATTACCTGAAAATATTTTTCAATGGAACAACGGTGGTTCCGAGGGAGCTCTCGATCTGCACGATTATGCCATGGGTGGCGATGTGGGTTATTGGCCCGACTGGTATAATAATACTATTGCATACCTTGATGATCCGGCAAATGCTGATGTGAATGTTATTATGTGGTCGTGGTGCGGTCAGGTGGGTAGTAAATACAGTAATGGTGTGCTTTGGGATGAATTTCTGGAACCCATGAGTTCGCTGGAAAATGATTATCCGGAGGTTACTTTCGTCTATATGACAGGCCACCTGAATTACTGGGACAGGGAAAATGTAAATGCTGCCAATGATTCAATACGTTCCTATTGCCTGAATAATAATAAAGTGCTGTTCGATTTTGCCGATATTGAAAGTTATAGTCCCGACGGAACAAATTATAAGGATAATGCCGATGATGCCTGCGATTATTACAATGAAAGCAGCGACAGCATTGGTAACTGGGCAGTGGAATACCAAAACTCACATACACAGGGAGTCGACTGGTATGCATGCGGATCGGCACACAGTGAGCCTTTGAATGCCAATCTGAAAGCCTATGCAGCCTGGTGGATGTTTTCCTCCCTGGCAGGATGGAACTATGATCCTCCCGCTACGATTATTCAGGAAAAAAATGGGCTGAAAGGCAAGATATACCCTAATCCTGCTAAGGATTATGCCTGGTTTGAAATTCCCAATGCTTCCGGAGAAGATATAAGAGTTGACTTAATTTCACCTAATGGCGCTGTAATTGAAAGTAACCTAACATCAGTTGAAAACGGCGATAGACTTATATTCCATGTCGTCACAGATAAGCTGGAACCATCTATTTACTATTTAATGGTTACTACTCCTGATATTTCGGAATCGTACAGGATGCTGATTATTAAATAAATGTGAATTAGTGCATGAATGAGAAACAGGCAATGGCGATGATTGCCTGTTTTTTTTATCCTTGGAGCTCCCAAAAATCCTTTTCCGATCCTATTTATTTCCCAATACATCTAGGATTGAAGCCAGCATTGAATTAACAAATCAGCCAGAAATTAATTACATTTTGCATGAATGTATGCTGGTCAATTACCCTACCTTTTGCCTATAATCAGTAACTCAACACTAACTTAATAAATCTATAGCTATGAAGAAATTCCTACTTGTTTTAGTAATGACAATGATAGGCTTTGCGTATAGCATAGCACAGGAGTTGATTGTCAATGGAAATATGCAAACTGAAGCTTCGTGGATTACCTTCTGGCGTTCCGATGCACCAGATGTAGGCACTGTAACATTTAATTATACTACCGATGTACCTGCTGGTGGATCAGGCGGTTGTTTGAGTATTAATAGTTTTGGACAATCTGGAGCTCACGTATATCAGGGAGTAACAATAACACCGGGACATACTTATTCATTTACCGGAGCATTTAAAAATTCCAGTATCAATGAATTACAATCTACCTGGGTGGAGCTGATCCTTTCGCGAACCGAACCTCCTGAAGGAAGCGACTTTACTGCGGGAACCGGCGATTATATTTATGCTATGAATGTTTGGATGGATCCTCCATATGATACTCTTAAGTATGTGGGCTTCGACGGTACCTTTCAGGAGCATTTTCAATTCAAATGGGTCGGAGGCGGATCTGCAGGTGATTCTATCCTTACAACCAGTAATCTCTATATCCCCGATACTACCTCAACACCAAACTGGTATGTAGTAATAAAAGCCGGATGCTGGGCAGATGCTGCAGGCGATGAATCGGTAAGTTTTAATTTACTTTTTGACGATATTAGCCTGTGGGACCTAGCACAAGATCCACCTCCTGCGATAGATCAATCTACTATTGTAAATCAATTCTTTGGGATCTACCCGAATCCATCGGAAGGTATTGTTAACATTAGTTTTTCAGATGAAAATAGTATTACCTATACGGTATATAATACTTTAGGAATGATTGTAAAATCTGGTTCTTTGGAGTCTACTAAACTAGATTTTGGTGACCTAAGCAAAGGTCTTTACTATCTGACTTTGGCATCAGGCACAATAACTGTGACACAGAAATTGATTTTAAAGTAGTTTACTATTCTTCGAATAAAAGGAGCTGTTAAAAATCAAAACGGCTCCTCTTTTTTATTCAGCTTATGATAATTCTGTATTTAGATTTTTGCTATTATATCTGCTATGAAAGAGCATGAAAACAAGAATTTATTTTGTTAATAATCAATTAAAAAATCAGAATTAATTTATATTTTACATAAATATATAAGATTAATTAATCTGTAAAATTATGTGCCTCTATATCCGGCAAGGCTTCTGATTTTTATAGCTTAAAACAGGGATAATCGATTCCCAGGTAAAAACTCATCAGAATAAGGTGATGTTTGATCAGATTTGTGATTAGAAAATTACTTCTCACATATTCTGTGGCATGATATCCAAGCCTCTTCTTTTCTTCGGGATGCGTAAGTAAATGTTTTATATAGATCTTGATCTTATTCTATTTCGAACGGATTCACAAGGTACCCTGTTTTGTCGTTTATAATTTGAAGTTTAATACCTCCTACGCTACTGCCTATTACCGGAGTTCCCTTCCACATGACTTCTGTGACCATCATATAGAATCCTTCCTTAGTAGATATATGTATAAAAACATCGACTATTTACATTAGATTTCCAATATTTTCATCCTCCTTCTAGATGTTAACTAAGGTAAATATTTGTTCGTCATCAGTAATTAATCAGTTTAATTTTCTTAAATTAAACTTCAATATTAATCAGAACCTAATTCTAATAATATTGGAAATCTTCTTCAGAACCCTCATTATTGCTGCATTTGCAGGCGCTATATTAAAAATTATTGCGTATAGACTACGGATACCAGCCATCATTACCCTTTTAATTGGAGGTATAGTTCTTGGGCCAGAGGTTGCAAATGTTATTGATCCTACGACATTAGATGAAGGCCTAAAATTTATTGTATCAATCTGCATTGGCATCATCTTATTTGAAGGAGGTTTGTCGCTCGAAATCCAAGGATATAAAAAAGCCCCAAACCTGATTAGGAAACTTCTTAGTCTGGGTGTACTTATCACATGGCTTCTTACTGCATTGGCGGCCAGATTTTTATTAGGATATTCCTATGGTTTTTCCCTTCTTCTCGGCAGCATGATAATAGTAACCGGGCCAACGGTCATATCTCCCTTATTACAGCGTATTCATGTGGAAAAAAAACTTAAACACATTCTTAACTGGGAGGCAGTGTTGATTGATCCTATAGGAGTTTTTATTGCTCTTCTGTGTTTCGAGTGGTTAACTATCGAAGGTTCGAATCTGAACCAACTTATAGGTTTTTCGATACGACTAATAACCGGAACAGGTATCGGACTGACTGGTGGATTGTTATTATACTATCTGTTTAAAAAAAGAGTAATCCCAGTAGCCCATAATATAACTTTCACATTATCCTTTATTTTTTTACTGTATTTTTTATCAAATTTTATCTCGTATGAATCAGGTTTACTAGCAGTTGTTGTTGCCGGCATCACTTTCGGGATTAAAAAACCGCACGGTTTTAGCAATATCAAACACTTCAAGGTAGAACTTTCAGAACTGGCACTCGCGATATTATTTATAATATTGTCAGCCAATCTTAATATCTCATATTTTCTTAATTTAGGTTCTAAAGAAATACTGCTTATAGCATTCGTTATTTTTGTTATCCGTCCAGTCAATATCTTTATATGTGCATACAAGAGTACTTTAAACTTTAGGGAAAAGTTGTTTTTATCCTGGATTGCTCCTCGTGGAATTGTTGCTGCATCGATTGCTTCCTTATTTGCTCTTGAGCTTAGAAAGTTAGGAAATGAGAATGCCGCCTTTCTTGAAATATTTGTATACAGTATTATTATCTTGACTGTAGTAATTCAGGGATTCACAGCCGATCCATTATCAAAAATTTTAGGTTTAAAAATTGACGAGGAAAATGGATGGCTAATAGTAGGTGCCCACCGTTTATCCCGTCGAATAGCGAAAATAATAGAAGTGAATACGGGTCAGAAATGCTTTCTGATCGATACAAATTACAAATCGGTGAATAATGCTCGTAAACAGAACTTGTATGCTGTACACAACGATGCCCTGATTCTTGAAGATGTATCCACAGAAATTCTATCTTCTGTTAAGAATTTACTTGTTCTTACCGATAACGAAGAGCTAAATGTAATGATTTGTGAAAAGTGGTTACTGTATATTAAAAAGGACCGAATGTTTCGCTGGACTGAAAAAGAATATGGAAAGAAACAGGTGGGTATACCCATCTGGGAATTTTTAGAAAAACCTTCCCGGATTTCTGTTGATCTGAAAAAAAGTGATCTCGAATTGGAAGTTCAAACTGACGAAAATGATAATAAGAGAATAATGCTTTATAACAATATACTGTGTGTAATCAATAAGAATTTTATAAGCTTTCCAAAATCCACTCAAAGCCAGAGTTAATGCTTTATGATGAAGCGATATTAATAAAATATTAAATTCAATTATTTCTTACGACTATATTGAGCAGAGAGAGAACAGCTTCACTCCATAAAGTATTATTCGATAAATAGGTATGAAAACAAATAAATTCTTCTTCTATAGTTTAAAACAGGGAAAATCGATTCCCAGGTAAAAACTCATCAGAATAAGGTGTCGTTTTATCAAACTTGTGATTAGAAAATTACTTCTCACATGTTCTGTGGCATGGTATCCAAGCCTCTCCTTTTCTTCAGGGTTGGTAAGTAAATGTTTTATATAGGTTTTAATCTTGTCTGTTTCGAAGGGATCGACAAGGTATCCGGTTTTATCGTTTATAATTTGAAGTTTAATACCTCCCACGTTACTGCCTATTACCGGAGTTCCCTGCCACATAGCTTCTGTAACTACCAGGCCGAATCCCTCCTTAGTAGAAATATGTACAAAAACATCGGCTATTTGCATCAGAGCACCAATATTTTCATCGTTATTAGAAATATTGAGTAAAGCAAATATATCCTCGTCATCATCAATTAAACTGTTAATCTTCTTATACATTTCCATACCCTCAGGATCGTCGGTGGCTGAGTTGCCAACAATGATGAGTATAGGCTTTAATTTTGCACATTCACGGTCAGCTTTAAGCTCTTTAAATGTTTTAACTATGGTTTCCTGGTTTTTATGTATATCGTAGCGTGATACTGCGAGTATTATGGGTCTCTCAGGATCGATATTGTGTTCGTTCAATAAATCATTTAATACTTCCAGTGATTCCTCAGTAGTTTTTTTTCGATTCTTGGTTGTAAGCGGATCGATAGACGGAGGAATTTGAAACACAGGTTTCTTTATACTTCCCTTAACAAAATCGGGATGTGAAAATATAACTCCGTCATAATTATTAATATAAGGTAGTAGGAAATTCCAGATCAGATCATTAGCTTCAGATGTATCGATATGACAGCGCCATACGAGTTTTCCTTCATATTCGCCATGTACAATCGAAGCACAGGGTTGTGCGTCGTGTACCACAGTATAATCGGAAATGATGCGATTATTCTCAAAATTCCTTCTGTTAGTATTTACATACAGATCCAGCAACTCTTCGATTGTGAAATACTGATCCAGTCCCTGTATGATATTATGAAATTTTTTTGTGACAATATAAAAATCGTCCGAAGCTTCAATACAGTACCAGATACAATCGAGTCCCAGTCCACGGGCTATAGGTATCACACTATTTAACATTTCAGCTACACCTCCTCCGGTAAAAGTAGAGTTAACATGTGACCATTTTTTACCTTCCAATTTTCCGGCTGTCTGTTTGAGGCTTTCAACCTCCTTCGCACCGATAATATCTTCATAAGACTTAATATGAATCTCATTCAATACCCCATATTTCTGTCTATATTGTTCACTGAGATGACTATACATAAATGAAAAATTTAAATAATTAAAACATATTTTTTAAGTTAGGGATATATTCTTTATAATCCGAAAATTGAGCATAAGAATTTTACACCGAAACCGACTCAGATCATTTTTAAGATGGATTTGAATTTCACATCTATGCATGTGGTGAATAATGGAGAGGATCTACTATCTCCCGGTATTTAAAAATTATTTTCTTAAAATCATCTCATGTATCACGCTTCAGGGCAGGATTTCTCAGTAACGCCGAAGGATGGTAAACTGGTATGGTCAAATAGTTATTCCAGCTTAACCGCGTGCCCCTCACTTTTGTAATTTTCATGCCTGGATCTATCAGACTTTTTAATGCTGTAGCGCCTAATAGTATCAATATTTTAGGTTTTATCAGTTCAATTTGTTGTTTTAAAAAGGGTAGGCATTTACCTATTTCTTCGGGGAAAGGGGTTCTGTTACGCGGTGGCCGGCATTTAAGAATGTTACTGATATAGATATGCTCATTCCTATTAAATCCACTGGCCGCCAATATTTTATCGAGTAATTTTCCTGAAAGTCCGATAAACGGATGTCCCTGAATATCTTCATCTCTGCCAGGCGTCTCTCCAATAATAAATATTCGGGCATTTGTACTGCCTTCAACGAATATTACATTTTTCCTGGTTTTGGATAAATCACACTTTGTGCAATTCAGCACTTCCTCTTTTAAATCCTCCAGGCACATCAAATATTTCTTTTTATTTTACGGCTTCAAAGCGATAATTGAGGATTTTCGACTCAATTATCTTGAGAAAACGTTTTCGAATAAAAAACAGAACTGCGTTTCCGTATCACTCAAATGCGACAAATTCGAAAGGGAAAGAGGTATCCATTCTCAGATCATCTCCAAGTTCTTTCATATCATCATCTCCAAATTTATAGAACCACTTAATCAGTACTTCTGTCCCCTTCTGGTGTGCTTTGTCAAGTTTATAAAATATTTCCTGAAAAATCTTTGTTGAAGATGAACTAATAAACTCCATTTTAAATTCAAACTTTGTAATGGGTTTCGGGCTTTTCATGTAATTTGTGATCTCGTCCAAAACTGGTGAGTAAAAATCAAAAGAGCTGGCAGGTAGAGACCGGCCACTTATTTTAAAGATGCCCTTTTCTGGATCGAAATCAACTACCGGAGTATCATACGTTCCTTTGATTTTTAAAGTAGTATTCATTTGTCTGCCGGATATTGGTTATATCTCTAATTTAATAAAAGAATTGAAGTTTTAATAATTATCCGGAGCATTTATATAAACAGAAAAAAT
>CAZMVE010000029.1:0-22990 GCA_964569585.1 uncultured Bacteroidales bacterium
CCGCAGTTTATTGCCAATTTTAAAAAACAAACAAGTGAGGCAATAGATGAACTCGACGAAGTGGTTAAGAATATTGATATATATATATAAAACGCACTTTTATGTTAAAGACAGAAAAAATCAATAATGTTATTGTTGTTAAATTCAATAACATTGACAGATTTAATGCCTTGATTGTTGAACCGGTAAAAGAGCAACTTAAAGGTTTCTTCAACAAACCCGATACGCGCCTGGCATTAAATCTGGAAGGAGTTAAGTTTATCGACAGTTCTGGTTTTGGGGTGTTTCTGTCGGTTATGAAATCGGCTAATAATAATCACGGTCAGTTTAAGATTTGTAATATTCGCCCTGAAGTAATGGAACTTTTTAAGCTTCTGCAGTTGCACAACGTATTTGATCTTTGCGAAACACAGGATGAATGCGTTAAAAGCTTTAACTAGGAATTCGCATTAGAAAATAGGATCTGATTCTTCCTGCAATCAATTAGCACCTTTCTGTCTTTATACACTGTCTCTGATAAAATAGCTTTCGATAGATTATTGATTATTTCCCGCTGAATTATTCTTTTTATAGGCCTGGCCCCGAACTGCGGATCAAATCCTGCCTTGCTAATCCATTCCACGGCTTCATCAGTAACCTCAAGTTCTATATTACTCTTTACTAATCTTTCTCTGAGCCTATTCACCTGTAATTTCACAATCTCTTTTATTTCCTGATGTGTCAGAGGAGTGAACATTATCAATTCATCAATCCTGTTGAGAAATTCCGGCCGAATAGTTTTGCGCATCAGTTCCATTAAATCTTTCCTGAGCTTTTCGAGCATTTCTGCGCGATCCACAGTTTCAGAATTTTCCAGGCGTTCCTGTATCAAATGTGAACCAATATTAGAAGTCATTATAATGATAGTATTTTTAAAATTCACAATTCTTCCTTTATTGTCTGTAAGCCGGCCATCGTCCAGCACCTGAAGTAAAATATTAAAAACATCGGGGTGCGCTTTTTCTATTTCATCCAATAAAACCACAGAATAGGGTTTTCGACGTACTGCTTCAGTCAGTTGTCCTCCCTCGTCATAGCCAACATACCCGGGAGGAGCACCAATAAGGCGTGAAACAGAATGCCGTTCCTGGTATTCCGACATATCGATCCGGGTCATTAAATTTTCATTATTAAACAGAACACCGGCAAGTGCTTTGGCTAATTCGGTTTTACCAACCCCTGTTGTACCTAAAAATATAAACGACCCGATAGGTCTGGATTCATCCTGCAATCCGGCCCTGCTACGACGAACAGCATCGGAAACAGCTATAACTGCTTCATTTTGGCCAACAACCTGTTTATGCAGCTCATCTTCCAGATGAATTAATTTTTCACGTTCACCTTCCAGCATTTTCGATACGGGAATACCTGTCCAGTGTGAAACAATTTCGGCAATATCTTCAGCAGATACTTCTTCCCTGATAAGAACCATGTTTTTCTGCTTCTTCTCCAACTCCTTCTTAAATTTTTCGATAGAATCTTCAGCTTCCTTAATCTTACCATAGCGCAATTCGGCCACTTTTCCATAATCCCCTGCCCGCTCAGCCTGTTCTGCCTGTAATCTGTATTCTTCAATAAGCGATTTATTAAGTTGTATTTTATCGATCAATGACTTCTCAGCCTGCCACACAGCTCTTAATCTGTTCCTTTCCTCAATAAGATTAGCTATCTGTTCGCTCAATTCTCCGATTTTATTCTTATCACCCTCCCTTTTCAATGCTTCACGTTCTATCTCCAACTGCCTGATTTTACGATCAATTTCATCAATTTCTTCCGGAACGGAATTCATTTCTATTCTCATTTTTGAAGCAGCTTCATCAATCAGGTCGATAGCTTTATCGGGCAAATGCCGCTCGGTTATATAACGATTTGACAATTCGACGGCAGCTATAATAGCCTCATCCCTAATCCTCACCTTATGATGGTTTTCATATCGTTCCTTTAAACCCCGGAGAATGGAAATAGCACTTTGTAAATCGGGTTCGTCAACCATAACGATCTGAAACCTTCGCTCCAGTGCTTTATCTTTTTCAAAATATTTCTGGTATTCATTAAGGGTGGTTGCCCCAATAGCCTTTAGCTCGCCCCTGGCGAGAGCAGGCTTCAAAATATTAGCGGCGTCCATGGCACCTTCCGATTTTCCGGCTCCTACAAGAGTATGTATTTCGTCGATAAAAAGAATCACCTCCCCTTCGGACCCAATAACCTCTTTTACAACTGCCTTCAGTCTTTCTTCGAATTCGCCCTTATATTTTGCTCCAGCTATCAGAGCGCCCATGTCCAATGAAAAAACCTGTTTCGTTTTCAGATTCTCTGGTACATCGCCGGAGACTATTCTATGAGCCAATCCTTCAGCAATGGCCGTTTTACCAACCCCCGGTTCACCAATAAGCACCGGGTTGTTTTTTGTACGCCGTGAGAGTATTTGCAGAATCCTTCTGATTTCATCATCGCGGCCAATGACCGGATCCAGTTTTCCGGTTTGAGCCAGATCGTTCAGATTAATTGCATAGCGATTCAGTGCGTTATATGTCTCTTCGGCAGTGGGACTATCCACTGTCGATCCTTTTCTTAATTCATCAATGATTTTTTGAACTCTTGCCACATTGATCCCATTATCCTTCAGCAGTTTGGCAATACCATCATTCCCCTGTACAATGCCAAGAAGAATATATTCTACTGAAACATACTGATCTTTTTTCTTTTGAGCTGTATTCTTCGCATTTGTTAAAGCTTTAGAAGATTCAGCCGATAAATAGGGCTCCCCACCCGATACTTTGGGATATGAAGCTAATTCCTTATCAAGGATATTATTAATCATTGCGGCATCTGCCCCCACTTTTCCAATAATGTGTATGGCAATACTATCTCCCTTAGCCAGCAAGGATTTAAGTAAATGACCTGTTTCTACTGCCTGGTTACCTGATTCCTGAGCTAGCTGAAAAGCAGTCTGAATGACTTCCTGGGATTGTATAGTGAAATTATTCAAATTCATAAGTCTCATTATTTAGTATTGATCCATTACAGCAAACATTTCGCCATACTGATCATCTATCCATAAACGGACATAAAGTCGTGCTTATCAGGATATTAAATGCCTTTTTGTCAGGAAATCAGGTAATTCCCTGAAAATTTTTCATTACAAATAAAACTTAGTTATTACAATACAAAATAATCTGGCGAGTACAATAGAAACATTCCCATAAATTCGAACAATTATTTTTCCCGGGAGTAATACTATAGTCGTTTAAAAAATCAATATTCAGAATGCGATCAAAGATTCTTTAAAAAATACTGTGTTGTCATTTCTGTGAGATGCTTACGCTCTCTACCTAATACATTATGTTCTTCGAGAGGATAGACAAAATATTCAACCTGTTTGCCATTATTTATGCATTCCTGAAGAAAAACAAGACTGTTTTGCCATACAACAACATTATCGAGTGCCCCGTGAATAAGGAGTAATTTCCCCTGAAGCTTATCGGCCATCAGATTGACATCGGTCTGTTTGTAACCTTCAGGATTCTGCTCGGGTCGGTCCATATACCTTTCGCCATACATGACTTCATAAAATTTCCAATCGGTCACTACACCTCCGGCTACCCCAACTTTAAATATTTCCGGGAAGTGTTCCATCATAGAAACTGTCATAAATCCCCCGAAACTCCAGCCTTCAATACCTATCCGGCTGGTATCGACCCATTGCTGTTTTTCCAGAAATTTGATACCCTCATACTGATCCTCAATCTGAGGTATCCCAAGTTGACGGTGAATGATATCCTCAAAATCACGGCCACGGTACTCCGATCCCCTGCTATCGAGCTCAAAGGACGCTATGCCATGTTGCGCATAATACTGATGAAGGTAATCTGTTCGCAAAAGCCAGGACTCGGATATGAGTTGAACATGGGGCCCTCCATATACATAAAGGATAACGGGATACTTTTTAGTGGAATCGAAATCAACCGGCCAGGTAATCCTGTAATAGAGTGAAGTTTTCCCGTCACCGGCCATTATTGTTCCAGTGGTAACCTTTCCCAAAGTATACCCGTTTAGAGGATTTGGTGCATTCAGAAGTTCAGCAACTGCTAGTCCGTTACTGTTAATTATTCTAACCGAACGTGGTACAGTTGTACTTGAATACGTATCGATAAAAAATGTTTTTTGAGCGTTCATGATCACTTCATGCGTTCCTATATCGGGTGTTAACCGGATGATGGTTTTTGCCAGCATATCGTATTTATAAAAGTGCCTTTCCAGAGGACTTTCTTTAGTGGCCATGAAAAATACAAACCGTTCGCTCTCATCGAAACCTAATAGCTGTGTAACTTCCCAATCTCCTTTTGTAACCTGCTTTAGTTTATTGGTTGACGATTCATAGTAATAAATATGGTTGTATCCATCACGTTCACTCTGATACAGGAAATTACCCGGAATTTTTTCTGAGAAAACCAGAGGATTCATAGGCTCCACATACTTTTTATGAGTTTCGGTGAAAATTTCCTTTTGCATTTCACCTGTAACTACCGAGTAACAGCGCAAGATCATCGTATCCTGATCACGATTAAGATGTTGAACGTAGATAAGTTGTTCATCGGGCGACCAGCAAAGATTTGTATGATAACTATCCGGTTCTCCGGTTATTGCTAAATTGATTAAGGAACCACTAATTACAGAATAAACCCATATTTCAGTTTCCTCACTTACCATTCCTGCCATGGGATAACGAATATTTTCAGTCCGGGCAATTCTGCCTTCAATATTAACCAGAGGATACTGAGTCACTTGCTTTTCACGTTTTTTATAAAAAGCTATGAAAGTACCCTTCGGTGACCAAAACATCCCCTCTTCCATGCCAAATTCATGCCGGCACACAACGGTACCGTTTAATATGCCGTCAAGCGTATCGGTTGATAGCTGCACAACATCTTTATCCCTTTCCCGGATAAAAACATTCTGCCCCAATGTATAGGCAATTGTGGTAGTATGCGGTTCGATGATAAGATTTTCTGCCTGTTCCGGAATTGGAATAGTAACCAGATCTTTTACATGTATATCTATTAATACAAGGTTGTTGTTTAAATTAAAGTAAAATTGGTTTTCTGAAAGAGATACTATTTCCGGGAATTGTCCTATGCTTGATAATTTGTTCTTTTGCATTAATTCGTTAAGCTCGCTTAAAGTCAATAATAAGATTTCCTTCTGTTGATATGCCGTCCGGGCAAAAAGGGAATCGTTACGAATATAACACAGGCTATCAGATTTTTTTAACCATTGCAAATTCTGAATATTGGCTGGTTTAAGATAGGTAACACGTCCAAATTCGATATCGTCAATTGTAAAATATTGTGCGACAATTATTTCAGGAATAATAATTATCCAGATAAACAGCATTAACTTATTTTTCATGATTCAAGTTTTTCTCTTTAAAACTTGAATATAGTGTTTTCTCTTCAAATTTTATAAATATTCCGCTGTCCGTAACTAATATCACTCAATTGCGTAGAATTCCTTGCAGAACCAAATAAAGAGACCAACTCATAACTATGAGTGAACAGATTCTTAAAGCTTTAATGGAGTTATTCGCTATTATTGCGAGACCTGATGACTACTCTACTGAAGGAGGAGACCGTCGTACAGTTGTTGAATCGTACCTTAAAAGAATATTAAATCAGGAACTTGTTGAAGGTTATCTTGAAATATTTGATAAATTTTTTACTCGTCATCAAAGTCTGGTAAATTCCAGAGGAGCAAAACGAATTGGTCCCGACTCGGTAAAAATTCTGAGAATTTGCGATCAGATAAACCACGAACTCACTCAAAAACAAAAATTAATTGTCTTAATTCACCTGTTTGAATTCGTATACTCCGACAGATCTGAGATATCGAACCAGGAATTCGAATTTATCAAGACCGTTGCCGATTCCTTTAATATTGGCGATGAAGAATATAAAAATATACGTGACTTTACTATCAGCTCCGAAGAAAGTAGATTTTCTTCGGGAAATTTATTGGTAGTAAATAACAAAGAAAACAATACCAGTCAAGAACGAAAACATCTAAGTGTCCGACAATTTAAGGGTAAACTCTGGTTCCTACAGACAACTTCAACAAATATCTACTTTATCAAATACATGGGTGATAATGAGCTATATCTTAACGGACAGCTATTACAGCCATATAAGGTATTCGTTTTTAATCCGGGTTCGTCCATCAGGGATCACAATATCCGACCCATTTATTACAGCGATATTGTAACGTTGTTTCGGGAAGAACAGCGCGAATCAAAAATTGTATTTGAAGTCAAAGATATTAATTACAAATTTCGTAACGGTTCTGTGGGTTTGAAACAAATGAGTTTTATTAAGGAATCGGGACGACTGGTTGGAATCATGGGAGCCAGCGGAGCAGGCAAATCCACATTACTGAATGTGCTGAATGGTTCGGAGAAACCAACTAGTGGCAGGATTGCAATAAATGGTATTGATATTCATAACGATAAGAATAAAATCGAGGGGTTAATCGGTCATGTTTCTCAGGATGACTTGCTCATCGAAGAGCTTACGGTTTTCCAGAATCTCTATTATAATGCCAAGCTATGTTTTAGCAACTATTCTGAAGCAAAAATCATTGCGACAGTCGATCGTATGTTACAAAACCTGGGACTTTATGAGATTAAGAATATCCAGGTGGGTACTCCCTTAAATAAAATGATAAGCGGAGGACAGCGAAAACGCTTGAACATTGCCTTGGAATTGATACGTGAGCCTGCAGTACTATTCCTCGACGAGCCGACATCAGGTCTGTCTTCACGCGACTCGGAAAACATCATGGACTTGCTGAAAGAGCTTTCGCTTAAAGGAAAGCTGGTTTTTGTGGTAATCCATCAACCCTCATCGGATATATTTAAAATGTTCGATGAACTACTGATACTCGATACAGGTGGATTTCTCATATACGATGGCGACCCTATTGACTCCATCATATATTTTAAATCAAAAATACATTACGCAAATTATAATGAAAGTGAATGTAATGTTTGCGGTAATGTCAATCCGGAACAAATTTTCAATATTGTAGAATCAAACATCCTCGATGAATACGGAAAATTTACTCAACGCCGGAAGCTATCTCCAAAAGAATGGTATCAGTATTTCAATGAGCATATTAAAAATAAAGAAGCGCAAGTTGAAATACCTAAAGAGTTACCTCGTATTTCATTTAAGATACCAAACAAACTTAAGCAGTTCTTTATTTTTGTAAGGCGCGATATTCTGGCAAAGCTTGCAAATACGCAATACCTCATAGTTAACTTTTTTGAAGCTCCGCTTCTTGCCTTTATCCTTGCGTTCATTATCAAATACTATAACGAAAGTGAATCGAATGAGATTGGATACACACTTTTAGGTAACAGCAACCTGCCGGTATATATTTTTATGTCGGTCATTGTAGCAATATTCATGGGATTGACAATAAGTGCCGAGGAAATTATAAAGGATAGAAAAATACTTAAGCGAGAAGCTTTTCTGAATTTAAGCTGGTCAAGTTATCTTTTCTCAAAAGCAATGGTTTTAATATTTATTTCGGCCATCCAGGCCTTACTATTTGTACTTATTGGCAATTCTATAATGGAGATTAAAGGAATGTACCTCCATTATTGGATCATTCTGTTTAGTTGCTGGGTTGGTGCCAATATTATGGGACTGGTTATTTCGGATAGCTTTAAAACAGTCGTTACCATTTATATATTGATCCCTTTCCTTGTCATTCCGCAAATAATTTTAAGTGGTGTAATAGTAAAATATGAAAAGTTAAATCCCAGCATCTCATCTCCAAATAAAATACCCCTTTACGGTGAAATTATCACTGCCCGCTGGGGTTATGAAGCATTAGCCGTACATCAGTTTAAGGAGAATGAATACATGCATATATTCTATTATCATAACAAAGTGATGAGCATTTCGGAATATAAGAAATACTACTGGATAAAAAATCTTGAAAACAAAATTGACTTCATTGAAAAGTATGTAGGTGACTACAAGCAACAGGACAAAATCGAAAATTACCTAAGATTATTACGTAATGAAATATCGAAAGAACTGTCTTTTAATAATGCTGTCGACTTCCAGAATGTGGCTTTACTTTATCCGGATAAAATAAATTTCCAAGTTCTTGAATCAACAAAAGAATATATACGGAAAGTAAATAAAGTTTATATCAGAGCCTATAATAAAGCCAGTGACGATCGGGATAAGATTATCAGAACATTTCAGAATACTCCCGAGGATAAGCGACGTTTTATTCAACTAAAGCGTGATTATTATAACGATAGATTAGCTGAATTTGTAGAAAATAGCAATGAACCTATACGGATCATTGAATACAGAGGTCAACTCATCCAAAAAATCGATCCGATTTATCTTGATCCGGAATCGAATTTTATTAAGGCACATTTTTATGCCCCGAGAAAAAAGGTTTTTGGAAGATCTTATGATACTTTCTGGGTAAATACAATGGTTATCTGGTTCATGTCACTTCTCTTTTTCCTGATACTGTATTTCCGAGGATTCAGAAAACTTCTGGATACATTAGAAAATCTCAATCAAAAATACTTCGAGAAAAAGGATGAAAATTAAAAAAGGCTGCATTTTTAACTTGCAGCCTTATTTCAGAAAATAAAAACAGTTTTATTAATCAACAATCTCAATCATTTTAAAGGGAACCCTGATAATTGATTCGTAATCTTCACCAGCCTCTAACATATCTTCATCATCCTCTTCGTAGTACCAGTTAATTTGTATGTCGTATTTGTTTTTATGGATGGCTTCCAATTTTTTAAAAACATCTAAAATACATTTAGAAGAACTGGTGTTAAAATATTCAAGATGAACATTAACTTCTGTTTTGCTTTTAGGTGTATGAGCATAATCCTCTAACCAATCAACCAAAGGTTTATAGAATTCAATTGAATTCTCAGGAATTGATCTTCCTCTTATCTCAAGTTTACCTTTCTCACTATCGAAATCTACATTTGGTGTTTTGGTTGTGCCTTCTATTATCAGTGATTCCATATCTACAGATATTGTTCAATTAAATCAGTATTTGTAAATCAAAAAATACATACTTCTCATTATAGGGATAGAAATGGTATCCCATTTTTTTACCTGTTTTACGAGCTATATCAACCAAACCTAGCCCTCCACCACCCTTGGCGGAAATTTTTTGGTGGTTGAGAATAAATTTATACATATCCTTCAATTCGTCTTTTGAGAGTGAATTGATCTTATCAATTTTTTCTTTGAGAAATTTTGTTTTAACTGAAGCAACAAAGTTTCCTGTAGTTACTTTATATTCTCCCTCGTCTTCCCTCTCAATCACCAGGATACCAAATTTCGGATCAAGATCTTCCTCAATGCCATCATGCGTTTCTTCAATATGATGGTATAGATTCTGTAAACTTTCAACTAAAACATTATAAAGTTTCTTTCTTATTTTACCTTCCTCGTTTTTAGCTTCCAGTTTACTCTCAACAGCCTCCAGTACCTCATTTATCAATTCGGAATTAATGCTACCCCTATAAGCCAGAAGAACATCCCCTTCGCTTATCTTTGTGTAATATTCATTTATGCTAAAGCTCATATAAAGCTTGTATTAACGGGTATTGTTTCTAGGAATTAACAAATATAGAAAAAATCTTTATTGTACAACTTTAATTTAAGGCACATAAAATTGAGCTATATCATTTGACAGCTATATAAATATAATACAAAAAGTCATAAGAAAATATTTTGCTAAGTAACAATTCAATAATATTCACATTTAATATGTTCTGTATCTGGCTCTTTTACTGCCCGGATATATGTTATACATATTATACCGGCATTCCAAGGCTCCATTGAACAATTTATACTTACTGGTTGGCTTCAATCCCAAATATTTCAGAGCCTCCATATTACTACTGATGATCCAGACTTCGGCTCCTTCAAGACTTTTTTTCATAGTATCACCCATCGATTTATAAAAATTGATCGGATCGGATTTTATAATTCGTTGCCCATAAGGAGGATTAATAATTACCGTAGCATCTCCGGTAATTTTTGAGTATTTCATAAAATCAAGGCCACGAAAAGTGATATTTTTGTGCACTGATGCCTGTTTTGCATTTCTCAGAGCTATTTGCATGGCCTGCTTCGAAATATCGCTGGAGAAGATGTTTCCTTCCCATTTTTTCTCCTGTATATTATCAAAAATATCCGCCATCAACTGTGCATCAAAATCAGGACTCCTTTCAAAACCGAATTTCTTCCGAAAAATTCCGGGAGGAATTTCCCTGGCTATCAGAGCAGCTTCGACGCCAATTGTCCCTGAACCGCACATCGGATCGTGAAAATCTTTTTCTCCTTTCCATCCTGATAGCATAATAAGCCCTGCAGCCAAAACCTCATTCAGAGGAGCCTCAAAATTACTTGAACGATAGCCACGTTTATACAACGATTGTCCTGAAGTGTCCAACGATACTGTCAGCTTATTACTGGCCAGATGTACATTGATAAACAGGTCGGGATCGGTTTTATTCACACTTGGACGGCGATTGTATTTTTCGCGAAAGCGATCGACTATGGCATCTTTCGCACGCAAAGAAATGAAATGTGAATTCGTGAAAACCGATGTATTCAGAAAACTATCCACTGCAAAAGTCATACCCGGCTGAAGATTCTTCTCCCATTCATATTCTCTGATCCTCGCATACAAATCGACCTGATTCTTTATTTGGGCTTGAATTACCGGGATAAGAATTCGCAAAGCTGTTCGCAAGTATAAATTCATTTTATACAAAGTAGCTTTTGTACCGTAAAATCGGACAGCACGATTCAGGATTTCTACATCTTGTCCGCCAAGTGCTTTGATTTCAGATGCTAATACATCTTCAAGACCCTGAAATGTTTTGGCTATCATTTCAAATTTTAGTTCCCTATCCTGATTCATCCCTTAATAAAATTCTTAATTATGCTTTCTGCACAGTCTACACGTTTTGTTCCAGTGCCTTCAACAAAATCGTATTGAAGTCCGGCTTGCTGAAGTTCACTTTGGTATTCTTTGAAAAGTATGGTCCTCATTTTCCCACCGTTTTCCCTTACAGCATCGGGCTCCCATGGAATATCAGGTTTACAGAGAAGATATACAGCATCTTTTGTCCTGGCAATTTCCTGATCGATCCACCGGGGAACCTTTTTAAAAACCCGTTTCAACCATACTTTTGTTATAATTAAATACGTATCGACAAAAATGTAGTTACAGGAATGCTTACTATATTCATTCAATAATTCAAGTTGTTTTTCAGCAATATGCACCACATCGTTGTAAATATAATGTCGGTTTAAACTAAGTACATAATCCCGGGCATATTCCGGAATATATTCTCCCTTATACAATGTTGCTAGCGAAGCACAGAGCATTGTTTTTCCGGTCGACTCCGGGCCGGTGAGTATTATTCGTATTGGGCCTTTGTCTGTATTCTCCATTGTTTAAGCCATTGTCCGTAACCAACAAAAGCCAGCGTTGTGTATATAATAAACAGCAATACGGTTGGATACAATCCCTTATAAACATACAATATTGCTGATAGCAAGTCCACAATAATCCAGATCAGCCAATGTTCCAATATTTTCCGGGCCAGCATCCATGTGGCAGCAATACTGAATGCAGTAGTAAATGCATCGTACCAGGCTATTTCACTATCTGTAAAATTGATCAGTAATTTTGCTATAACCAAAAACAAGACCAGCGTAACAACTAGTAAAACAGAACCGGTTTTTAGCGTAATTTTCGAAACAGGCAAATCCTTTTTGGCATTCTTCCCGGGATGTTTCCAATGATACCAACCATAAACACTAATAATAACATAGTACACATTAATCCCCATATCGGCATAAATGCCCGAAGAATAAAAAACATAGACATAAAGCAAGGAAGTTATTAATCCGAAAAACCATAACTGAATCTTGCTTTGGACTGAATAAACAAGGTATATCAATCCTGTAATTGTTGCCAGTATTTCGATATAACTTCTGAAAAACCAGCTAAGTAAATCTGATACTATTTGGACGGAACTATCAGTAATATAATGCATTAATAAAAGACTTTTTCATAATATAGTTCCCAGTTGTTTAGTACTTCAAGAGCTTTCAGAACATTGTTGTCTTTCTGATTCAGTATTTCGTAAAATTCGTTGGCAGAAAACAGATCTCTTGCCACATAGGCCTTAAATAATAAGCTGAGGTCGTCTTTGGATTTATTCTCATCATCAGGTTTTGTTTTTAACCCTATCTCAATAGAATATAGGTCGAGTTGTTGCAATAAATCCTCTGTGACAACATACTGATTTTTAAATTCTGCTATGTTCCCGTAGTTGCTTTTTAATTTCTTACGATTCTTATCAACATATTGAAGGATAAACTGATTGAGAATCCCTTTACGGATTATTTCGCGCTCATAATCGGAGTAAATGGTTGTATCGAGGGGGATAAAAATATCAGGCATAATACCTCCTCCACCAAATACTATCCGCTTATTAACCAGGGTTTTATATTGAAGGGAATCGGGAAATGAAATGCTGTCACTATTGATGAATTCACCATGCTCATAACGCTTGAATATCTCATTCTGATATTCCTCAACTCCCTCATCATAAGGTTTTTGGATCAACCGACCCGTAGGAGTATAATATTTTGCCGTTGTAAGACGTATCATTGAACCATCGGGCAATTCGAGTTGACGTTGAACCAGCCCCTTACCAAATGAACGCCTTCCGATAATAATACCGCGATCCCAATCCTGAATAGCTCCTGTGACAATTTCACTTGCCGATGCGGATTCTTCATCAATCAGAATAATAATTCTTCCCTGTTCAAATAAACCTGGCCTTTCAGCAAGGTATTCTCTTCGCCTACTATGCAGGCCTTCGGTATAGACAATAAGTTTTTCATCATCTAGGAATTGATCTGCAAGGGCAACAGCCATATCAAGGTATCCACCTGTGTTTCCGGTTAGATCGAGAATTAAATTCGTGGCACCATTCTTCTTTAAATCATTACCCGCTGCAATGAATTCATCCATGGTTGTCAGTGAAAACCTGTTCAATTTGATATACCCGACACCCTCTGATATTATATAAGAAGCATCGATGCTGGTAATAGGGATTTTATCACGAACAATTGTAAAATCAAATAACTTGGCTACCGAACGACGTTTTACAGTAACTTTAACTTTGGTGCCTTTTGTTCCACGTAATAATGCAAATACATCGTCATTCGTAAGCTCAATACCTGCAATATTTTTATCATCAACTTTTACAATACGATCGCCGGCTACTATTCCTACTTTTTCCGAAGGACCGTTAGGCACAGGATTTACCACAAAAAGTGTATCATTCAATATATTAAATGAGATTCCAATGCCTTCAAAATTGCCCTGAAGGGGTTCGTTCATTCTTTGAACATCATCAGATGAAATATAGGTCGAATGGGGATCGAGCTGTTTCAAGTGATACATAATAGCCTCCTCCACAAGTTTATCAGTCTTTATGGAATCGACATAGTAATTATCGAGGAAGAATAGAAATTGCCCATATTTCATCGACTCCCTGCTTATCTGACCCTTTACTTCAACTAACAAACAAGTCTGCAGTATCAGTATTTGTAATATCACCAGAGTTTTCCTCACTTTTGTTCTTGTTACCTTCATGAATTTTAAATATTGACGCCTCCTGGCATAATTATATAGAAATATTTGATCCTGAAATTTATTCTATCAATGCTTATAAATTGAATTTAAATTGAAATCGTACATCACTCCCACTCGATTGTCGCAGGCGGTTTCGAACTGATATCGTATACGACCCTGTTTACTCCTTTGACATTATTGATAATTTTATTCGAAATATCTGCTAAAAAATCGTAGGGCAATCTCGACCAGTCTGCTGTCATCCCATCAGTCGAAGTTACTGCCCGTAAGGTTATTACATTTTCGTAGGTACGCTCATCTCCCATGACTCCTACCGATTGTACCGGCAGCAAAATTGCAGCTGCCTGCCATACCTGATCGTACAATCCGTATTTTCTTAATCCTTCTATATAAATATCATCTACCTCCTGCAACATGTTCACTTTTTCGGGAGTTATTTCTCCAAGAATTCTAATTGCCAATCCCGGACCAGGAAAGGGATGTCGACTTATTATAATATTATCTATCTCGAGTGCTTTCCCTACTTTTCTAACCTCATCCTTGAACAGAAGGTTCAGGGGTTCAATAACTTTCAGATGCATACGTTCCGGCAATCCGCCTACATTATGGTGCGATTTTATTGTTGCTGAGGGTCCGTTTACTGAAATGGACTCGATAACATCGGGGTAAATGGTGCCCTGAGCCAGCCATTTAACATCCTTTATCTTACGTGCTTCGTGTTCGAATACCTCAATAAAGTTCTTCCCGATACTTTTTCGTTTTAATTCAGGTTCACTGATCCCCTTCAGATCATCCAGAAAAATATCCCTGGCATCGACACCGATAACATTCAAACCCATATGTTTGTATGAATCAAGTACCTTCTCAAATTCATTCTTCCGCAACAGGCCATTGTCAACAAAAATACAGGTGAGGTTTTTACCTATTGCCCGATGCAACAATACTGAGGCAACCGATGAGTCTACCCCACCCGATAAGCCAAGTATAACTTTATCGTTCCCTACTTTTTTACGTATTTCGGTAATTGTGGTCTCAATAAAAGAAGCAGGAGTCCAATCCTGTTTACAGCCGCAAATATCTACTACGAAATTACGGAGAAGAGATAGACCTTCAGTAGTATGATATACCTCAGGATGAAACTGAATACCATAGGTATCTTCATTTCGAATACGATAGGCCCCGACTTTAACATCACGCGTACTGCCTATTACTTCAAAGTTTTCGGGGGTATCAACAATGGTATCTCCATGCGACATCCACACCTGTGTACCGGGTGAGAGTCCTTTTAACAATGCTGACTCAGTGTTAATAAAATCAAGTTTGGCTCTTCCATATTCACGGTGTTTCGATGATTTCACCAGACCACCTGCTTCTTCTGCCATATATTGTGCTCCATAACAAATGCCTAAAACCGGTATAGAGCCTTTAATATTTTCAAGATTGGGTTTCGGATGTTCCTTATCCTTCACGGAGTATGGACTACCTGAAAGAATTACTCCTTTCACCAGGGGATCTGATGCAGTGATTTTATTAAAGGGATGGATTTCACAATAAACGTTTAGTTCACGAACTCTTCGGGCGATCAACTGAGTATACTGTGACCCGAAATCGAGTATTAGAATCATTTCCTGCACTATCGGATAATTTTTAATGAACGCAAATATAGCCATTAATCGATGAAGAATAGCCAGCAAAGTAAACTTCAATCAGATGACTCGCGTGTAAGAGGTATGGCATATGTTTGCAGTTCGTTGGCAATTTGTGTAGCGGGGAAAATTTCCCGGGCTTCAATAAGAAAATCGTTAACATTCTTATACCGGTTTGAAAAATGGCCGATCAACAAATCTTTCACTCCAGCCTTTTTTGCCAGAGTAGCTGCCTGAACCGCTGTCGAATGTCCGGTAAGTTTAGCCAGTTGCTTATCCCTGTGAAGAAAAGTAGCTTCGTGATAGAGCAGATCGACATCTTTAAGAAGATCGGTATTCTTCTCATAGTATGCCGTATCGGTGCAATATGCTAATGATCGTGTATGATAAGCAGGTTCAGTTAAATCAATATTTTTTAAATAATCTCCTCCTTCTGTTTGAATATCTTCTCCTGCTTTAATGGCCTGGATTTGCTTTACTGAAAAATTATATCTGCCGATGGCCTCCTTCTTTATATTCAGAGGTCTCTTCTTCTCCCGGAACAGAAAACCAAAAGTTGGTATTCTATGTTTTAGAGGAAAAGCATAAACTTCAGCAACACGATCTTGGTAGATTTTTTGAATTTTTCGTTTTGATATAGAATGCAATTCTATTGTATAGGAGATTTCTTCGGCAAAATGCTCACGATAAAAATCAATTATATCTTGCATACCGGGGTGTGCATATAGGTGCAAAGTTGTATTGCGACCTAACAAATTAAATGTTGATAGTATGCCAAATAGACCAAACACGTGATCACCATGCAGGTGACTAATAAATATATGGTTTATCCTTCCAAGTTTTATTTTTGCTCTTCGGATTTGAATCTGTGCACCTTCGCCACAATCAATTAAAAAAAACCGCTCATGTATATTCAGTACATGAGCGGTCGGAAACTTTGTTGACGTTGGTAGAGCAGAGCTGCTTCCCAAAACCGTCAATTCAAATATCATAGTAATCGAACAATAGTATATTATTTATTTGTATCAGCAATTAAACCAACACCATCCTCGATAGAGTTAGATATATTTAAAACTGTATCGAGTTGTGAAATTGTAATTAACCGTTCTACAGCATCATTCAATCCAGTAAGAACAAAAGTACCATTTGCATTTTTGCAAAGACGATTTGCAACCAAAATAGCACTTAATCCGGACGAATCGCAGTAACGACATTTACTTAGATCAAGTATTATGTTTCTTTCTCCATTACCGGATACCAGCACCAGCTCAGATTTTAATGTTGGTGCAATATGGGTATCAAGCTTTTCCTCCAATACTTGAATTAAAGTGTGATTGTCTTGCTTTTCGATCTTAAATTCCATATTGAAAAGTTTTTATAAATATATTACTTTTCGTTTGATTCTTTATCTTTTTCTTTTTTTTGTTTCTCTGCTTTCTCCATCTCCTGCTTAAGAGCCGCTAAATCCGCTACATCACCAAGAGTTGTCCTTTCAAGACTCGATTTAATTTTCTTGGCTGCTTTTTTAGCAGCTGTAGAGGCTGCTTTTTTCTCAACATCGGCGGCTGAACGCTTTCCTTCTTCAAATACTCTTGTATGTGAAAGTACGATTTTCTTTGCAGATTTCGAAAATTCTACAACTCTAAATGCAAGTTTTTCTTCGATTTTTGCTGGAGTGCCATCTTCTTTTACAAGATGCTTGGGAGTAACAAATCCCTCTACGCCATAAGGAAGTGAAACAATCGCTCCTTTATCCAATATTTCAGTAATTGTACCTTCATGGTCGGAACCTGGAATAAAAATGGTTTCAAATACATCCCAAGGATTCTCTTCCAGTTGTTTATGTCCAAGGCTGAGACGACGATTTTCCTTATCGATTTCAAGTACAACTACTTCAATGTCGTCACCGATATTTGTAAATTCGGCAGGATGCTTGATTTTCTTAGTCCATGACAAATCGGAAATATGGATCAGACCATCGACACCTTCCTCAATCTCCACAAATACTCCAAAGTTGGTGAAATTCCGAACCTTAGCCGAATGTTTGGAACCTACTGAAAATTTATTATCAATTTTTCCCCAGGGATCTGATTTAAGTTGCTTAATTCCAAGCGACATTTTTCTTTCTTCACGATCGAGAGTAAGGATCTGTGCTTCCAGTTCATCACCAACATTCAGGAATTCCTGTGCACTTCGCAGGTGCTGCGACCATGACATCTCTGAGACATGGATCAGACCTTCGACACCCGGAGCTATTTCAACAAATGCTCCATAATCGGCCATTACAACAACCTTACCTTTAACAATATCACCCACTTTCAGTTTTTCATCGAGCGAATCCCAAGGATGCGGTGTCAGTTGCTTCAAACCTAAAGCAATACGCTTTTTATCATCATCAAAATCGAGAATTACTACCTGAAGTTTCTGATCGAGTTGCAAAATTTCTTCAGGATGATTAACACGGCCCCATGAGAGGTCGGTTATATGTATCAGGCCATCAACACCTCCGAGGTCGATAAATACACCATAGGATGTGATGTTCTTAACAGTGCCTTCAAGAATTTGTCCTTTTTCAAGTTTAGCAATAATTTCTTTCTTCTGCTGTTCAAGCTCGGCCTCAATAAGGGCCTTGTGTGATACCACTACATTTTTAAATTCCTGGTTAATTTTAACAACCTTGAATTCCATGGTCTTGCCAACAAAGACATCGTAATCGCGAATAGGTTTAACATCTATCTGCGATCCGGGAAGGAAAGCTTCAATGCCAAACACATCGACAATCATTCCACCCTTGGTCCGACATTTAATATAACCGGTTATTATTTCGTCCTTCTCTAAGGATTCGTTCACCCTATCCCACGATTTCAGTGCCCTGGCTTTTTTATGTGATAGAACCAGTTGTCCCTTTTTATCTTCCTGGCTTTCGACAAACACCTCAACCTTATCACCATTTTTAAGGTCAGGATTGTATCGAAATTCATTAAGACTGACAATGCCTTCCGATTTATAGCCTATATTAATTACTACCTCACGCTTATTCATCGAGATTACGATTCCATCCAGTACCTCGTTTTCAGCAATTGTAGAAAGAGTATCGTCGTACAATTTTTCAATATCATCACGCCGGTCAGCCCCATAAATATCATTGGAATTACTATAACTTTCCCAATCGAATTCAGCATCTGATTCTTTAAGTATGTCACCACTGGTATCTGATTTCTTCGGATCAGAGGCTTTCTTTGTAGTAGTTTTAGCTTCAGACTTTTTCTCAGTTTTCTCTTCTTTTTGTTCCTCTTCAGCTTTTTCCTTTACTCCCGCCTTAACCTCATCTTTCGGAGTTTCTTCTTCCGTCTTTTCTGTTTTGGGTTTTACTTTCTTCTCAACCTTCTTCTCAGCTTTAACTTCCTTTTCTGCCTTTTTTTCTGACGCGACCTTAGTTTCTTCTTTAGCTTTCTCTTTAATTTCTTTTTTCACTACCTTTTTAGCTGCCTCTTTTTTTACATCCTCAGTAGCCTCTTTCTTAGTTTTTCCTTTTTTTACTGCAGGAACTTCATCTTTATCATTGGTACCCTTTACCTTAACTTTTTTCGTTTCCGATGATTCGGATGCTTCAACAATCTCAGAATCTTGAACTTGTTCTTCAACCTGTTTTTTTTCTTTTTCCGACATTTAAAATTCAATCAATTAATAAGTTAGACATTATATTGTTTAAAATTAGGCTGCAAAGCTATAATTTTCCGGCATAATATACTAGCTAATGGTTAAAAATAATGGATGAATCAGGCCCTTTTAATATAGAAATAATAGATAAAAAAGATAAAAAATTACTTCGGAGTTTTTTTTTCTATCTGCCCCTGTATATTTTTGGAATAATTATAAATCTGAAATATTATGAAGATAGCTATTGTCGGTACAGGTTATGTTGGTCTGGTAACAGGTACATGTTTTGCAGAAACAGGTGTTGATGTTATTTGCGTGGATATTGATAAAAAAAAGATAGAAAATCTTAAGAAAGGTATCTTACCCATTTATGAGCCTGGTGTGAAATCTATACTGGATAGAAACTCCGAGAAGGGTCGACTAATGTTTTCCACTTCTTTAAAAGACAACATTCAAGATTGTGAAGCAGTTTTTATTGCAGTAGGAACTCCTCCGGATGAAGATGGAAGTGCCGACCTGAAACACGTTCTTGCAGTGGCAAAAGAGATTGGTCAATCCATAAACGATTATGTCGTTGCTGTTACCAAAAGCACGGTACCTATAGGCACTTCCGAGAAAGTGAAAGAAGTTATCAGGAATGAATTGAAATTACGAAATAAAAAAATCGATTTCGATGTGGCTTCGAATCCTGAATTTCTTAAAGAAGGATCGGCAGTTGAAGATTTTCTGAAACCCCCCAGAATTATTGTGGGTACAGATTCGGAAAGAGCCGAGAAAATTATTCGCCGATTGTATAAACCTTTTCTTCTAAATGGTCATCCTATTCTTTTTATGGATATCCCTTCAGCTGAAATGACGAAATATACAGCTAACTCAATGCTGGCAACAAAAATCAGTTTCATGAACGATATAGCCAACCTATGTGAAATAGTAGGTGCCGATGTGAATATGGTACGCAAAGGTATTGGCAGCGATCCTCGAATTGGAAACCATTTTATTTATCCGGGTGCAGGTTATGGTGGTTCCTGCTTTCCAAAAGATGTGAAAGCTATGATTAAAACAGGAAAAGATAAAAAGTATCCGTTGAGAATTCTACAGGCAGTTGAGGAAGTAAATGAGGATCAGAAACACTTGTTGTATAAGAAAATTTCACTCCATTTCAAAGGCGATCTGAAAGATAAAACCATTGGGATTTGGGGTCTGTCTTTCAAACCAAATACCGACGATATGCGTGAAGCCCCATCGATAGTATTGATAAATCAGCTTTTAGAGAACGCAGCAAAAGTTAAAGCATATGACCCGGTGGCCATGGATGAAGCGAAAAAGATTATAGGCAATCGGATTGAATATTGCACCGACATGTATGATGCTGCAGTTGATATTGATGCACTTGTACTGGTTACTGAATGGCCGGAATTCAGGACTCCTAATTATAAAGTACTCTCAAAATTATTGAAGAATAAGGTGATCTTTGACGGAAGAAACATTTATGAATCCCAGGAAATGAAAGAGAATGACTTTACTTACTACTGTATCGGACGGAAAACAGTATAATTTTGAAGTTTTATGAAGCGTTTTAGGAAAAAGATACTCGTCACCGGTGGAGCAGGATTTATCGGCTCACATCTTTGCGAACGATTGCTTAAAGAAGGCAACGAGGTTATATGTCTTGACAATTATTTTACCGGTTCCAAGCAATATATTACACACCTGTTGGATAATCCTTTCTTTGAAATTATACGGCACGATATAACTTCTCCCTTTTTTATTGAGGTTGATGAGATATACAACCTGGCGTGTCCGGCCTCCCCTGTTCATTACCAGTGCAATCCTATCAAAACAATAAAGACCTCGGTGATGGGTGCCATTAATATGCTGGGACTGGCAAAACGAATTAAAGCCAAGGTATTCCAGGCATCGACGAGCGAAGTGTATGGCGATCCTAAAGTACATCCCCAACCCGAAAGTTACTGGGGAAATGTCAATCCTATCGGAAGACGTTCGTGTTATGATGAAGGCAAACGGTGCGCCGAGACACTATTTATCGATTATCACCATCAGAATAAAGTCAGGATTAAAATTGCCCGTATTTTTAATACCTATGGTCCCAGAATGCATCCTAACGACGGACGTGTTGTATCCAATTTCATAATGCAGGCATTGCAAAATCAGGTAATTACTATTAATGGCAATGGTAAACAAACACGTAGCTTTCAATACATCGATGATCTGGTTGAAGCCATGCTAAGAATGATGGCAACAGGAGATGAAGTTACAGGCCCTGTCAATATTGGTAATCCAAGAGAAATTTCAATACTTGAACTTGCTGCTAAGATTATTGAGCTTACCGGATCGAAATCACAAATTGTTTATAAACCGCTTCCTGATGACGATCCGCTGCAAAGACAACCCGATATAAGCCAGGCTAAGAAATTACTTAACTGGGTACCAAAAATAGAATTAGAAACAGGTCTCATAAAGACTATTGAGTATTTCCGGCAATTCCAAACCAATAAAAACCTATCATTATGAAAGGAATTATTCTTGCAGGGGGTTCAGGCACCCGTTTATATCCTTTAACAGGTCATATCTCGAAACAGATCCTGCCTATTTACGATAAACCCATGATCTATTATCCCCTGTCGGTTTTGATGCTTGCAGGGATTCGCGATATTTTGTTAATCAGCACGCCTGACGATTTACCCTTATTTCGGAGATTATTAGGTAATGGTAACCAGTTCGGAATAAATATTACCTATTCCGAACAACCCTCACCCGATGGATTGGCACAGGCCTTTATTATTGGCGAAGAATTTATAAAAAGGGACAAAGTATGCCTGATACTGGGCGATAATATTTTTTATGGACACGGATTTGGAAAGGAATTACTCAAATTATCAGGATTTGACGATGGTGCTATTGTGTTCGGTTACTATGTGAACGATCCGGAACGCTATGGTGTGGTCGAATTCGATAAGCAGTTGAATGCTATCAGTATTGAGGAAAAACCCGAAAAGCCCAAATCGAATTATGCCGTAACGGGACTTTATTTTTACAGCAACGACGTGGTGTCCAAGGCCAGATCGCTGAAACCCTCAAAGCGGGAAGAACTGGAAATCACCGATCTGAACAGGTTGTATCTAAAAGAAGGCAGACTTAAAGTTAAAATACTGGGTAGGGGGATGGCCTGGCTCGATACAGGCACACATGAAAGCCTTATACAGGCATCGAATTATATTTATACCATTGAAAAGCGCCAGGGATTGAAAATCAGCTGCCCGGAAGAAATAGCTTACAACCGGGGTTATATCGACAAGGCCCAATTACTCAAACTGGCTAAACCCCTGGAAAAAAACCAGTACGGGCAATACCTGAAAAATCTGGCAGAGAACCGGATAATCACATTCGATTAATTAAAACAGATACATGAAAATTACTGAAACAGGACTGGATGGACTACTGATTATTGAACCGGATGTTTATGAAGATCAGCGCGGCTATTTTTTCGAAAGTTATAACCGGGAAAAACTTAAGGCAGAAGGAATCGATTACCAGTTTGTACAGGATAACCAGTCGAAATCAGCTTACGGAGTTATTCGCGGACTGCATTACCAGATGGAACCAAAAGCCCAGACAAAATTGGTCAGGGTGCTGAATGGAGAAATCTTCGATGTGGCAGTAGACATGCGAAAAGGATCGAGAAGCTATGGGAAATGGTTTGGGCTCGAAATATCCTGCAAAAGCCGCAAGCAACTTTTGATTCCGAAAGGATTTGCCCATGGTTTTTCGGTACTCTCGGAACAAGCCATCGTATTTTATAAGTGCGACGAATACTATGCCCCTGAATGTGATGCCGGTGTTCTCTATAACGATCCTGAACTGAATATCGACTGGAAAATACC